>NZ_JCAMOQ010000037.1:0-86585 GCF_059512365.1 Bradyrhizobium sp. Ses1 | reverse complement strand
CAAAGCAGCCCGATCATTCCGCCAGCTTAGGCGATTCCATTACATCATCAACTCGGATGAGGTTTTCGGTACACACAGGGGTGAGGTGCATGCGCTCGTGCCGGCCTTCTGCTGCGGATGGCCAGGTTTGATGCGCTCGATCGCGATCCCGAGCCGGAGCCACCACCCTGAGAGCCAAGAGAGATTGAACAGGGCATTGGGACTGGCAAAGGGCACACCATTGTCGGAGCGGATGGCGAGCGGCAAGCCGCGCTCGTGGAACACTCGTTCGAAAGCCGTAGTTGCGGGGTCTTCCCGCGTCGAGTCGAGCGCCTCGCACAGCAGCAGCAAGCGCGCGGCATGATCGCTGACAGTCAACGGGAAGCAGTAGCGGCCATTGCCGAGCTTGAACTCGCCTTTGAAGTCGGCGCACCAGAGATCGTTGGGAGCTAGTCCCTGGGACAGCGCCGTGCCGCGCGTGCGGCGCCGCAGCCCACCCCCGCGCTTGACGAGGTGGTGGCGGTCGAGGACTGCATGGATGGTGCTTTTGGCCAGCCCCCGGACGTCGCCGTCGAGCTGCCGCACCAGCAGCTCGCGGAGCTTGCGCGCGCCCCAGTGCGGCTTCTCGGCCTTGAGCTGGACAATCAGGGTCTCGATCTGGGCCGGCAGCTGGTTGGCGTAGCGAACCGCCCGCCTGGAGCGGTCGCTGAGCGCCTCCAGGCCATGCTCCTTGACTAAGCTGTTTGGGTCTCTTGGCCAGCTTCCGTTCAACGGGGCGGGCTCGACGCGCGCCGGTTATGGCAATGGATCTTGAACCGAGCCGGGAAATGCGGAGCGCGGCCGGACCACTGGCTTCCGGCGCTGACACACGTACTCAGTCTCCCAGTCCGTTCACGCAATCGTTTTCAAATAGAGGCTTGGATCGAAATATTTGCTTGCCGGCGTAAAGTCCTTGATGCCGGCATTGGCCATGAAGAAGTCGGTCGATTGCTGCAGCCAGTTGGTGACCGTGCCGTCGGAATACATCCGCTTCCAGTCCCGCGATGAGAACATCTTCTGCGCCTTGAACGACTCGTTAATATCGGCCATCGGCGTCTGGCTGTAATGGCCCTTCTGCAGCTTTTCCATCGCTTCGGTGCTGTTCGCGATGATGTAGTCATTGGCATCGGACCAGCCACGGATCAGCTTCGCCAGCGTTTCCTTGTTGGGTTCGTAATAGTCATTGGCCGCGGCCCAGCCGCCGATGATCGCGGCTTGCGGATAATAGGCGGAAGCATCGGCGAGCTTGACCGCGCCCGGCATCTTGTCGCGAACCGTCACGTTGAATGGCACCCAGAGCGCGACGGCAGGCACCGCGCCGGAGACGAATGCGGTCACGGCCGCCGGCATGGTCTGGTTGACGAGCTCGACCTCCTTGGGGTCGATCTTGTTGGCGCGCAAGGCGCGATCCAGGAACACATGGGCAGTGGTGCCGGTCGCGGTCGCGATGCGCTTGCCCCTCAGGTCCTCGAACGACTTGATGCCCTGGTCGCCGCGCACCCAGAGCTGCGCGGTCGCGACCTCGATGTCGTTGATCAGGAAGACCTTGCCCTGGCCGCGGGCCGGGAAGTTCGAGAGCACGGCACCTGTCGCCAGCACATCGAGGCTGCCGCCGATCAGGGCCTGGAAGATTTCAAGGCCGGTGTTGAACTGCCGCAGCTCGAGATCCAGCCCCTGCTTTTCAAAGGAGCCGCGGTCCATGCCGGTCCAGATCTGCCCGTCGACAGCAACGGTGTGGAGATAGCCGACACGGACCTTGGTCTTGGCCTGCGCGATCGCCGGCGCTGCGGCCGTGAAGCTTCCCACGACAAGCCCGGCCGTCGTGGTCAGAAATTGTCGCCGATCCATAGGTCGTCCTCCGCTGCGTTGTTATTCCGAGAATGAGACCGGGCGCATCTGCGCCTGCTGGACGCGATACTCGTCCATCACGAGCTGCCTGATGTAGCTGCGCAGCTCGCCGAATTCGGGCCGCTCCTGGATCGATTCATCGCGCGGATAGGCGAACGGCACGTCGATGATCTGCCTGATCCGCGCTGGCCGCGCGGTCACCACCACGATGCGGGAGGCGAGGTAGATCGCCTCCTCCACGGAGTGGGTGATCAGCATGACCGTCTTGCCTTCGGTCTGGAGCACCTTGAGCAGCAGGTTCTGCATGTTGGAGCGGGTCTGGGCGTCGAGCGCACCGAACGGCTCGTCCATCAGCAGGAACTGCGGCTTGACGGCGTAAGCGCGCGCGATCGCGAGCCGCTGACGCATGCCGCCGGACAAATGCTTTGGATAGGAGTTGGCGAAGTCCGACAGCCCCATCAGGCCGAGATAGTGATCGCAGATCGCCTCACGTTCGCCGGCCGGAACGTGATTGGCCCGGAGCGTCAGGCCGAAACCGATGTTCTGCTTCACCGTCAGCCACGGGAACACGCCATATTCCTGGAAGATGACGCCGCGCTCGGGACCGGGTCTTGCCACCGGACGTCCATCGAACAGCACGCTTCCCGTCGTCGGCTTCTGGAAGCCGGCGAGCATGCTCATCATCGTGGTCTTGCCGCAGCCTGAGGGGCCGATCACCGCGATGAAATCGCCATCGTTGATGTCGTAGCTGACATCCTCGACGACGTTGAGGCGTCCCTTCGGGGTCTCGAAGGCAAGCGAAACCTTGTTGAACTGTGCACGCGTGGTCATGCAATGGCCCGATCCTGCCAGACCAGCAATCGGGCCGTGATCTTGCGCAGGATCATGTCCATGATCAGCGCGATCAGGCCGATGCAGATAATGCCGACATAGATGACGTCGAGCAGGAAGTAGGTCGAGCCATTCTGGATCATGGCGCCGAGCCCGCGTTGGGCCGCAATCAGCTCGGATGCCACCAGCGTTGCCCAAGCGACTCCCAACGCGACGCGCAGCGCGGTGAGGATGTGCGGAACGGTGAGGGGAATGATGACCTTGCGAAAAATCTCGGCCTGATTGGCGCCGAGCGTCTGCGCGACGCGGATGTAGAGCGGCGTGATCTGCGAGACACCCTCGTACATCACGATCACGCCGGAGAAGAATGAAGCGTAGAACAGGATGACGAGCTTTGCGAGCTCGTCCACGCCGAAATAGACGATCACGAGCGGGATCAACGCGATCGGCGGCAGCGCGCGGAAGAAATTGATCATGGGGTCGGCGAAGGTGCGGGCCGGGCGATACCATCCGAGCAGGAAGCCGACGGGCACCGCGACGAGGATCCCGAGCGAGACGCCGAAAAAGACGCGCCTGGTCGAGGCGAAGATGTCGATCAGAAGGCCTTCCTTGGTGAGAAGCTCGACGAACTTTGCGGCGACCTGGTGCGGGGCGGGGATCAGCGATGCGTTGACGAAGCCGCTCCAGCGAACGGCATACCAGAGCAGGATCGCACCGATCCACGGTATCAACCCGAGACCAAAGCGTCTCACGCCAGCTCCGTCCATTCGACGCGTCCACCCGGATTGCATTTGATGTTTGGCGAGTCATATTATAAATAGGAGGACCATACAAGGGGCGCTTTCGTCGTAGGCGCCGTAGGCTTTTCCGCGCATGACATCGCCGCCTTTCACTATCCGGAGCGTCCAGGCCTTTGGCTTCCGCTATCCGCTGACGACACCAGTCATCACCTCGTTCGGGCGGATGGTGGACCGGCCGGCCGTGTTCGTTCGGGTCGAGGACGGGGATGGTCACGTGGGCTGGGGCGAGGTCTGGTGCAATTTTCCCGCGCCCGGCGCCGAGCATCGCGTTCGGCTGGTCAACGAGGTATTGGCACCGGCGCTTGTCGGATTCAGGACAAGCGAACCTGCTGCCGCATTCGAGCGATTGACGCGAGGAACTTCGGTGCTCGCGTTGCAATCCGGCGAAGCGGGCCCATTCGCGCAATCGATCGCCGGCATCGATCTCGCCGTCTGGGATCTCCATGCGCGCCGCCAGAACGTTGCGTTGTGGAAACTGCTCGGCGGATCGCGGAACCGAATCAAGGTCTATGCCAGCGGCATCAATCCAGTCGGATCGGAACGAACGGCGGAAGCAGCCCTCGGCCGCGGCTACCACGCCTTGAAGCTGAAGATCGGCTTCGATCCGGCAGGTGACCGAGCCAATCTCGCCGCGCTGCGGCGCCTCGTCGGCGATGGCATGCTCGCAGCCGACGTCAACCAGGGTTGGACCATCGCGCAGGCGCTCGAGCTTGCGCCGCAGCTCGCGCCGTTCGGCCTTGCCTGGCTCGAGGAGCCCATCCGCGCGGACCGCCCGCGCCAGGAATGGAAGCAGCTTCACAAGACGATCCGCTTTCCGCTCGCGGCCGGTGAGAACATCGCGAGCCACGCTGGCTTTGCCGAGGTGCTGAGCGAGCCGGTTCTCGGTGTCGTACAGCCCGACATCGCCAAGTGGGGCGGGCTTTCGGCTTGCGCAGGCATCGCCCGCGACATCCTGACGTCAGGTAAGATGTTCTGTCCGCATTATCTCGGCGCTGGCATCGGCCTCTTGGCGTCGGCGCATCTTCTGGCCGGCGTCGGCGGCGAGGGACTGCTGGAGGTCGACAGCAACGAGAACCCGCTACGCGACCAATTCTGCGGCCGCGTGCTTGACGTCAGCGATGGAAGGATCGAGCTCGGCGACGAAGCGGGTCTCGGCATCGAGCCCGATCTTGCCTCAATCGAACAATACCGGAGCGCCTGATGTCGGGGCTCGGCTACGACTACATCATCGTCGGCGCGGGTTCGGCCGGTTGCGTGATCGCAAACAGGTTGTCGGCCGATCCTGCCTGCCGCGTGCTGCTGCTCGAAGCCGGTGGTTCGGATCGGAATTTCTGGCTCAAGCTACCGGTCGGGTACTACCGGACTATCTACAACGAGCGCTTCTCGCGCCTGTTCAAGACTGAGCCGTCGGAAGGGAGCGGCGGCCGCGCCATCGTCTGGCCGCGCGGCCACGTGCTGGGCGGGTCATCGTCGATCAACGGTCTGATCTTCATCCGCGGCCAGCACGAGGATTTTGACGACTGGGAACGTCTCGGCGCTGACGGCTGGAGCTATCGCGACGTGCTGCCCTATTTCCGGCGCTATGAGCGGTACCGCGGCGGCGAGAGCCAGTTTCACGGCGGCCTCGGTGAGTTCGAGGTTTCCGATCTCCGGAACGACAACGCGGCATCGAGGGCCTGGGTAGTGGCGGGCGTGCAGTTCGGCCTGCCGCTCAATCCCGACTTCAACGGCGCGACGACGCTTGGCGTCGGCACCTATCAGCTTGGCATCGGGCGGCATTGGCGGACCAGCTCGGCATCCGCCTTTCTTCGACCCATTGCCGACCGTCGCAACCTCACCATCATCACGCATGCACAGGTGAGCAAGGTTACTTTCAGCGGCCGCGTCGCGACCGGCGTCGAGTGGATCAGCAAAGGGCAGGTCCACAACGCGACAGCTGATCGCGAGGTCATCCTGTCCAGCGGCGCGCTGCAATCGCCGCAAATCCTCCAGCTCTCCGGTGTCGGTCCGGCCGACCTGCTCCGCAAGCACGGCATTCCTGTCGTTGCCGACTCGCCCGAAGTCGGCTCCAATCTGCAGGACCATTACCAAGCCCGGCTGATCGTGCGCCTGAAGGAGCGGATCTCGCTCAATGACCAGGTCCGACATCCCGTCGAGCTCGCGAAGATGGGGTTGCAATGGATGCTGGCGGGGCGGGGGCCTTTGACCGTGGGGGCGGGGCAGGTGGGCGGAGCGGCCTGCACCGAATATGCGGTCGGCGGGCGTCCGGACGTGCAGTTCAACGTGATGCCGCTTTCTGTCGACAAGCCCGGCGAGCCGCTCCACCGCTATTCCGGCTTTACGGCCTCGGTCTGGCAATGCCACGGCCGATCGCGCGGACAGCTTGCGATCCGCTCGGTCGATCCATTCGACCAGCCGCGGATCGCGCCCAACTATTTTGCCGAAGAGATCGACCGCAAGACCATCGTTGCGGGCCTGAAGATCTTGCGCGAGATCTATCAGCAAAAGGCGTTTCGCCCACTCTGGGACGTCGAAATGGTCCCGGGTAAAGCCGCAAGCGATGATGCCGGGCTATGGGATTTCGCGCGCAACACCGGAGGCACGGTGTTTCACTGCGTCGGGACCTGCCGTATGGGCAGGGACGAGCGCGCAGTGCTCGATCCGCAGCTGCGTGTGCGCGGCGTCGAGCGGCTGCGCGTGATCGACGCCTCGGTGATGCCGCAGATCACCTCGGCCAACACCAATGCGACCAGCCTGATGATTGGCGAACGGGGTGCGGCCCTTGTCATGTTCTGATTGGGACGCTTGATTCTTGGAGGGCGAGGTGGAATTGAGTTCCGACAGTCACGTCCCCAAATACGCGCAGATTGCCGATATTTTTCGCCAGCGGATCGCGCGCGGTGTCTGGACCCAAGGTTTTCGCCTGCCGGCCAACGAGGAACTGGCGGCCGAGTTCGGCGTCTCGCGCGTCACCATCAGGCAAGCAGTCGAGCTGCTCGCCCGCGATGGCGTCATCGAGGCGCAGCAGGGCCGCGGTACCTTCGTCACCGGGACTGTGCGACAGGAGCGCTGGCTCAAGGTCGAGACCACCCTGTCCGATCTCGCGGACATGTACCGCGACACTTCGCCGGAGATCATCAACATCTCGGAAAGCCGGAGCGATGCGCCGCTGCTTCCCGGAGACGGCAAGCCGGCCGAGAAATATGTCTTCATGCGCCGTCTGCACTCGCGCCAGAAACAGCCTTACTGCGTCATCTCCATCTATCTCGATGAGAAAATCTTCCGCAGGTCTCCAAAGCGCTTTCGCAAAGAGACCGTGATCCCGATCCTCAACGATCTCAGGGATCCCGCGATCGCCAGCGCCCGTCAGACGTTGACGATTGGAACCGCAGACATCGAGGCGGCGCGGCTGCTGCGCGTTCCTCTCAACTCTCCGGTTGCCGAAGTCCGCCGTGTCTTCACGACCGAGGACCGCACCGTGATCTATCTCGGCGAAGTGACCTATCGCGGCGATTTTGTTCGGATCGACATGGATCTAAGACCATAGCGCGCAAGGTTCATCGCGAAAACAGCTCCTGGTTCCGCCGTTCGAGCTCTTCCCCGTAGGTGCGCAGCACATGGGATTCGCTCAGGGTGCCGATTGCGGCGCGATGGTCGGCGCGGTCAACGACCGCGAGCACGTCGGCTTCGCTCCGTTCAAACGCCTTCAGGATATCGCGAACCGACGTGGTAGGCAGCAGGCACTCATCCTGCTGCTGAGCGAGCGACCCGAGCGGCTCGTCATCCCGATTGGAGACGGAATGCAGCGTCGCCGCCGCGACGATGCCGGCATAGCGGCCATTCGGATCGCGCAGCACGACCTGTCGGACCTGCGCCGGCGAAAACAGCCTCTGCGCCTCGCCGATCGGCATCGTGGTCAGTGCATTCTCGAAGTCGGTGCGCATCAGGGAGGCCGCGCTCATCTGACGGACCCAGCCGACGTCCTGCGGACCGCGGATCACCTCGCCGCGCAGATGGAAGCGCCATGTCGCAAAGCTGTAGCCGAACAACTCGCGGACGATCAGCGCGCAGACCGATGATGCAACCACAGCCCCGACTGTCACGGAGAAATCGCCGGTAATCTCGAGTGCGAGACAGATCATGCTGAACGGTGCGCCGAGCACGCCAGTCCCGAGCGCCGCGAGAGCCGCGATGGCGGCGGTGCCAGGCTGAAGCGCGAACGTGGGGAGGGGGCCGGTCAGCACGATGCTGTAGAGCTGACCGATCAGCGCGCCGAGCAGCAGCGAGGCGAAGAACAGGCCGCCGCGAAAGCCGGAGCCCAGCGAGATGGCCGATGCCAGTATCTTGAGCACGATGGTGGTCGTGAGCAGGAGCCAGCTCGGATTGCTGACCAGCAGGATCTGCATCGCGCCATGGCCGGCGCCGAGCACGGTCGGCGTCAACAGCGCGAGGCCGCCGAGGAGCAGGCCTCCGAGGATCGGCCGCATGAAGCCGCTGAAAAGAGTGACCCGCTGGAAGCAACGCTCGGAAAATGCGACCGCGAGCATGACGAGGATACCGACGAACGCGCAGATGATGCCGATCAGCACGGCCTGCCCGATCATCTCGACGGACACGGGCGTTGGGAATCCGGGCACCATCAGGAAGGACTGATGCGTCAACTGCCGCGCCACCAGCCACGCCGTGACGGCGCTAGCGATGACGGGCACGAGACCGGCGGAAGTGTAGGCCCCCAGCACGACCTCGAAGGCATAGAAGGCGCCAGCTAGCGGGGCCGAAAACGCTGCGCTGATTGCCCCCGCCGCGCCGCAGGCTACCAATAGCCGCATGTCGTTGCGGCGGGCGGCGAGGCGCTGGCCGACATGCGAGCCAAACATCGAGCAGATCTGGGTGTATCCCGCTTCCAGTCCGACCGATCCACCGAACCCGTTGGACAGCAGAGTCTGGATCGAGATCAGCAGGCTGCCGCGAAAGGACACCCGGCCGCCATAGAGCGCGTTGGCTTCGATGGCGTCAGCGAGTTGCTGTCCCTTCACGCGCCGCGAAAAGTAGAGCCCGATCAGCGCCAGGATTAGGCCGCCGAGTGTCGGGATCAGCAGCGTGCGCTGCCAGGAAATCACGCCCGTGGCGCTGAGATGCGCGTCGATGGGAATGTCGAACAGCAGCGAGTGCGAAATCTGGCTGAGGCCCGAGATCGCGGCGACGAGGACACCGCTCAGCAACCCGACGACAATGGCGACCAGGACGAGACCAGTCTCGCGACTGCGCACGAAATTGCGCAAGAACTGCGGCAGCAGACTGATGCCGGGAGCAGGCGCCGGCTTCGCGGCATTTTGCGCCAACGCCATCCTATGCCGGATCCCGCGGCGGCTCGGTGCGCACGACACGGAAGCCCATGTTGCTCGACGAGCTATCGGGCGTGTTGGAGCCTCGTGCCGCTACGCGGTAGCGATTGCAGTAGGACTCGTGGCAGAGGAAGGATCCGCCGCGCGTCGAGCGGTTCGGGGCAGGCTCGCGATTCAAGGGGTCCCGTGACGGTGTGAGGGGGGCCTCGCACCATTTCCAAACATTTCCGGCGACATTATGCAGGCCGTATCCGTTCGGCGCGAAAGCATGAACGGGCGCGGTGGCGAAATGGCTATCGTCCATCGTGTTACTATGGGATTTCAGCGCGTCCAAGCTGACGGCACGCTGCCGTCCCCGTCAAATCGAAATGCCGTTAAGCCACGGATTGCTTTGCTCTCCTGGCTCATCCGGCAAGAAACCCGCCATCCACCGCGACTACGGTGCCGGTAGCGTATTGTGATGCCGGCATGCAGAGGAACGCGACCGCCCCCGCAATGTCCTCCGGCTGACCCCAGCGCTTGAACGCGGTGCGATCGGCGATGCGCTGATAATGCGCGCGATCGGTGCGGCCAGCTGCGTTGATCGCCGTTTCGATATAGCCGGGGGCAACCGCATTGACCCGGATGCCTTCCTCGGCCCATGCCAAGGCGAGCGCCTTGGTCAGCATCACGACGCCGCCCTTGCTGGCGCAATAGGCCGGGATTCGCGGCAGCGCCAATGTCGCGTTCATTGAGGCAATATTGACGATCGAGCCCTTTCTCTCGGCGAGAAGTGGGTGGAACGCCATGCAGGTTCGAAAAGTGCCCGTGAGATTGACGTCAAGCACCTTCATGAAGGTCTTGATCTCGTACTCCTTGTCGCGGGCGAGAATTCCGGCGCAGTTGACCAGCGCATCGACGCGCTTTTGCTGTCGGGCGAAGGAGGCGACAGCGTCGTCGTTCGTGACGTCGAGCGTCGCGAGTGTGAGTCCGGCGCGCGATTTCAGCAGGGTGCGCGCCAGATCGGTCTCGTTGGCCGCCGTTGCGGTCACCGTCGCGCCGAGGTCGCAAAACTGGTTGCTGATTGCGGCGCCAATGTCGCCGGCGCCGCCGATCACCACGGCATGGAAGTCGGGCGCAAGAGAAAAATTTGAGCGCATTGAAAGGGTCTCACTTCAGGATTTGAGAGGGGGAGCCGTCGATTCACGGACCACCAGCGAGAAGTCGATCTCGCGATGCATGATGGTCTGCTCGCCGGCGAGGCTGCGCACCAGATATTCCCCGGCGCGCTGCCAGGTTTC
Source organism: Bradyrhizobium sp. Ses1 (assembly GCF_059512365.1). Classification (NCBI taxonomy): domain Bacteria; kingdom Pseudomonadati; phylum Pseudomonadota; class Alphaproteobacteria; order Hyphomicrobiales; family Nitrobacteraceae; genus Bradyrhizobium; species Bradyrhizobium sp. Ses1. Next base: position 76,463 of record NZ_JCAMOQ010000037.1, on the reverse strand, counting down.
TCCGGTCGGAACGTGGATCGTGGTCAGGCTGGGCCGCAAATGGCGGCTCCAGTCGAGATCGTCGAAGCCGACCACCGACAGGTCGCGCGGCACGGAAAATCCGTCGCGTTCCGCCTCGAGCAACACGCCGTAGGCGATGACATCGTTGCCGCAGACTACGGCGGTTGGACGATCCTTCAGGTTGAAGAGATAGCGGGCCGCTTCACGCGCGTCGTCCAGCGTATAGGGCACCTCGACATGCCATTGCGGGGGAAGCTCCAGGCAGTTCTCGGTGAGCGCGCGGCGAAAGCCGGCGACGCGAGCGCTGGCGCGGTCATTGTTGCGCTGGAGCGCCGAGACGATCCCGATGCTGCGATGGCCGAGTTCGATGACGTGCGCGGCGGCACGATGGGCGGCCGCTTCGTTGTTGGTTCCGACGCAAGGGTAGGGTCTATCAGGCTGGTAGATGCCGACATTGATGAAAGGCACCGCATTGTCCGCGAGCAGCTTGCGCAATCCCTCGTGATGGCAATCGCCGCGCAGCACAAGACCATCGACGCCGCGGCTGATCAAATTGCGCGCCTGCTGCAATTCGACGTCGAGATCGTAGCCGCTCGTGGTGAGAAACAGCATGTATCCGACCGTGGAGAGATACTGCTGGAGCGAGGCGATGCCGCGCGCAAACATCGTGTTGTCGATTGTCGGCACGATCGCGCCAAGGGTGCGCGAGCGGCGTGACGACAGGATGCGCGCCGGCGCGTGCGGGATGTAGCCGAGCGCGTCGATCGCCTGTTCGATGCGCGCACGCAAGGAAGGACTCACCGTATCGGGATTGTTGAGCGCGCGAGAGACCGAGGCCGTCGAAACACCAGCGCGGGCCGCCACGGCGCGGATGCCCTGTTTCACAGACTTGGCGTGGGTCAGTCTCATGAATGTAACGTTACATCCGACAGAGCAAACCGCGCGGTAGCGGTAACGTCGTAAATCTGCCGTAGATTGCGCAGCTTGTCCATCGCTTGACACGACGGATGTGAGCTTTAGATTGTAACCGTTTTCAAGTCGTGTTCAAATGGTCTGCCAGCTTAAGGCGGCCAGCCGGGAGGAGAATTCGATGAAGGCCAGGATGCTCGCGACGCACGTCGCGTTGCCCGTTCTCGCGATTGTCGCCGTCAGCGCGCAGGCTCGTGCGGCCGATTTCGACTGGATGAAGTTCAAGGGCAAGACCGTCAGCTTTCTCGCCAACAACAATCCGGTCGCGCAGGCACTCCTGACCTACAAGGCCGATTTCGAGAAGCTGACCGGCATGACCCTGAAGGTCGACGGCTATCAGGAACAGCAGATGCGCCAGCGTCTGGTCACCGTCATGAATGCGAACAGCGACGAGGTTGACGTGTTCATGACGCTGCCGTCGCGGGAAGGCGAGCAGTTCGCCGCGGCCGGCTGGTACGGCGATCTCACTGCGATGGCCAAAAACGAGGTGGCCAAGGAATACGACCCGGCCGGGCTTAGCCAGGCCCTGCTCAAGGCCGCGACCTTCGGCGGCAAGCTGACCAGCATGCCGATGAACATCGAAGGTCCGATCTTCTATTACCGCACCGACATCTTCAAGAAGTGCGGCATCGAGGCGCCGAAGACCATCAAGGACGTCGAAGCCGCCGCCGAGAAGATCAAGACCTGCGACAGCGCTGTCACGCCCTTTGTCTCGCGTGGCCTCAAGCCCGCGGTCGCCTACACCTTCAGCAACATGCTGCACAACATCGGCGGCAGCTACATCGCAGGTGGCAAGTCGAACCTCTGCTCGGCCAAGGGCAAGGAAGCGCTCGACATCTATAGCCGGCTGCTGCGCGATTTCGGTCCGCCCGGCGTGGTCAACTACAGCTTCCAGCAGATTTCGGCGCTCTATCGCAGCGGCCGCGCCGCGATGGCGTTCGAATCCTCGAACGAGTTGCGCACTGTGATGGAGGGCGGCGCGCGCCTGAAGGATACCGGCCTGTTGCCGTTCCCGGCAGGCGATGCCGGCCAGGTGCCGACCACGATCGGCTGGGGCATGGCGGTGTCCTCGCACAGCAAGCAGCCGGACGCGGCCTGGTACTTCGTGCAGTGGGCGACCAGCCCCGAGGTGCAGATGAAGATGGCGCTCCAGGGCATTGCCCCGCCGCGGCCGTCGGTTGCCAAGGATCCCGAATATCGAAGGTGGATCGACGAGGAGCCGGTGCGCAAGGAATGGCAGGACGCACTCGACGTGCTCGCCACCAAAGGTTCATCGGAAGTCGGCTATCCTATCATTGCCAATCCACAATCGCGCGAGTTCATCGGTCAGGCGGTTCAGGATCTGATCCTGAAGCAGAAGAGCGTCGATCAGGCCTGTGCCGACGCGGACAAGGCGCTCGATGCGCTGATCGCGCAGAAGTAACGGTCCGATGCCGGCCGGCTTCGCGCCGGTCGGCATCTCACTCGATCAGGGATACGGACGGATGTCGGATACGGCTGCGACATTGACGCAGGATCGGCAGAGGCTGGAGATGTCGGCGCTTTCGTCGCCAGCCGTGATCTTCACCGTCGCGATGATCGCATTTCCGGTCGTCTACACGATCTGGCTCGGTTTCCTGAATTTCTCCTCGACCGGCAAGCAGTCCTTTGCCGGCCTCGCCAACTATTCGAAGCTGATCTCCGATCACGAGTTCTGGCACGGGCTTTGGGTCACGATTGCGCTTTATGTGCTGTCGCTTGTGCTCCAGCTCGTCTTTGGCGTCTGGCTCGCGCTGGCGCTGTTTCACGCCAGGCGCCTGCCGGGAATCGTGCGCTCGTTATTTATCTCCCCCTTCATGATGCCACCGGTGGTGGCGGGCATGATGTGGCTCGTAATCCTCGATCCGTCGCTGGGCGCGGCCAATTATATCCTGCAGTTGTTCGGCCTGCCGCCGTCGGACTGGCTGGCCTCACCGACATGGGTCATCCCGACGGTGGCGCTGATCGATAGCTGGCAGTGGACACCCTATGTCGCCTTGATCGTGCTGGGCGGCCTGCAATCCCTGCCGCCGAGCGTCTACGAAGCGGCGCAGATCGACGGTGCTTCCCCGTTCAAGACCTTCCAGCGCATCACCCTGCCGCTGCTCCTGCCGACGATCGTCACCGCAGCCATCCTGCGCAGTGTCGACCTCCTGCGCTTCTTCGACATCATCTACATCACCACCCAAGGTGGCCCGGGCAACGCCTCGAACACACTCAACATCTACGGGTTCCGGGTCGGCTTTGAGTTCTTCAACATCGGGTATGCCAGTGCTCTGATGCTGACGCTGACGGCGATCGTGTTCGGTGCCGTGCTCGCCTTCAACCGCCTGCGCGGCGCAGTTGCCTGGTGACCTCATGACCGACGCAGCCACTGCCGACCGCTGGATCCGTTGGCTCAACACCCTGCAGCTCGTGCTGGCCGGCGTGCTCATCATGGCGCCGACGGTCTGGATGGTGCTGTCCTCGTTCAAGCCGTCCTTTGAGGTCACGGCCTATCCGCCGACGCTGATATTCACGCCGACGCTGGACAACTACGTCGAGCTGACGAAGACCACGCCGTTCCTCAGCTATGCGCTGAACAGCCTCATTGTCACCGTCGGCTCGACCGCGCTCGGGCTGCTGTTCGGAATTCCCGCCGCTTTCGCCGTCTCCTGGACGCGGATTTCGTGGCCGGCGATCCTGACGCTCGCGGCGCGGATGGCGCCCGGCACGCTGTTCCTGCTGCCGTGGTATGTCATGTTCCGGCAGGTCGGCATGATCGGTTCCTACACGGCGCTGATCCTGAGCCACGCGGTCATCACGCTGCCGATCGTGATCTGGGTGCTGCTGCCGTCCTTCGACGGCATCCCGCGCAGCGTCTTCGAGGCCGCGCAGGTGGACGGATGCAGTGTCACGCGCATTCTCTGGCGCATCGCCTTGCCGCTGGTCGCGTCCGGCGTGGCGGTCTCGGCGATCCTCGCCTTCGTCTTCTCGTGGAACTACTTCCTCTTTGCGCTGGTGCTCTCCAATGGCGACACCAAAACGCTGATCGCGGCGGCCTTCAATTTCATCGGCGAAGGCTCGACGCAATGGGGCGCTCTCATGGCCGCGGCGACGCTGATTGCATTGCCGCCGCTGGTGCTGGCGGCCCTGGTTCAGCGTTGGCTGGTGTCCGGGCTGACGCTCGGGGCGGTGAAAGGCTAGGTATCTGATGAACGTATCACCCCGACCGAATTCAATCATGCAGGCTGCGGTCTTCCATGGTGGCGACCGCATCACCATCGAGCGCGTGGCAATGCCCGATGTCGGCACTGGTGAGGTGCTGGTGCGCGTCACGCGCACCGCGCTGTGCGGCTCAGACTTCAAGCTCTGGCACAAGGGCGCCGAGTTCACCGCCGGTCATGAGATCTTCGGCGTCGTCGAGCAGCCCGGCCACCGCCTGCATGGTCGTCGCTGCGCCGTCTATATTCCCCTCCATTGCGACCACTGCGCTGCCTGCAAGCGCGGCGATACCCAGATGTGCCTGGAGGTTTCGAGCCTGATTGGCTGGAACCGACCGGGCGGCTATGCCGAATACGTGCCGGTGCCGGAAAACTGCCTGCTGCCGGTGCCCGATGACGTCGAGGACAGCCTCGGGCCATTGCTGCTCGACACCATCGGCACGTCCGGCCATGCCGTGCGCTTCGTCAGCCACGTGGTGCCGGCGAGTGAGGCCGGCCCGGTCCTCGTGATGGGCGCAGGGCCGGTCGGCCTCGGTGTCGTGCTGGCGCTGCGCGCGCTCGGCTATAACGACATCCACGTGGCCGATCCGAACACGGCGCGTCTGAAGATCGCACAATCGTTTGGCGCGAAGGCGCATCCGGTCGGGGACACCTCGAAGCGCTTCGCTCTCATCATGGAATGCTCCGGCGCGCATGCGGCGCGCAACCTCGGCATCGAGCTTGTCCTGCCGCGTGGCGCTCTGGTGCTGGTCGGCGAGAACGCCGCGCCCTGGACCATCGAAGAGGGCAAGGTGTTCCGCCGCAAGGACTTCTACATGATCCGGACCTTCTACTTCCCGGTCTCGGATTTCGAGCCGAACATCGAGCTGCTGCGCAAGTACAAGGACGAATACCGCGTCCTCGTCGACGGCGAGTTCGGCCTGTCGGCCCTGCCGGAGAATTTTGCCCGCTTTGCCAGGGGCGAGCTGATCAAGCCGGTACTGGCGCTGGATTAAGCGATCATGGCCTCGATCTCGATCCGCAACCTCGTCAAGCGCTACGGAAATTTCACCGTGATCCCCGATCTCGATCTGGAGATCGCAGACCACGAATTCGTCGTCTTCGTGGGGCCGTCCGGATGCGGCAAGTCGACACTGCTGCGAATCATCGCGGGTCTCGAGCCGATCACGTCCGGTGACCTTTATATCGGCGACAAGCGCGTCAACGGCGTGCAAGCCGCACAGCGCGACATCGCGATGGTGTTCCAGGACTACGCGCTCTATCCGCACATGCGGGTCTACGACAATATGTCGTTTGCATTGGAGCTGCGGGGAACGCCGAAGGCGGAGATCGACGCGCGCGTGAAGCGCGCCGCCGCGCTCCTGCACATCGAACCCTATCTCGACCGCAAGCCGAAGGAGCTCTCCGGCGGGCAGCGCCAGCGCGTCGCCATGGGCCGTGCGATCGTGCGCAATCCCAAGGCGTTCCTGTTCGACGAGCCGCTGTCCAACCTCGACGCAAAACTGCGCGGGCAGGTGCGCGCCGAGATCAAGGCGCTGTCGCAGGAGCTCAAGACCACCATGGTCTTCGTGACCCATGACCAGATCGAGGCCATGACGATGGCCGACCGGATCGTGGTGCTCCAGAGCGGTACGATCCAGCAATACGATACGCCGGAGACGGTATACGAGCGGCCGGCCAACCAGTTCGTCGCCGGCTTCATCGGCTCGCCCGCCATGAACTTCTTCCCTGTCGAATGGCGTGAGGAGCGGGCAATCCTTTTGCAAGGCGCAACGGCGGTGCCGCTGGACGGCGAGACCGCAAGCCGCCTGCAGCAGGCCGGCAGTGCGATCCTCGGCGTCCGTCCCGAGCATTTCGTCGCGGCGACCGACACGGCCGATGGCGTCGTCATCAACGTCAAACTGGTCGAACCACTGGGCTCGGATACGCTGATCCATTTCGACCTCGCCGGCGTCTCCGCCATCGCGCGGGTCGATCCGTCGCTGCGCCCGAAGGTCGGCGATCGTCTCGGCCTGCGTCCGCAACCGGGCAAGATGCATTTGTTCGATGCGGCCAACGGACAGGTCCTGCGGTGAGTGCGTTGGCGAACATTGGTGATCTGTCGGCGCTGGCGGACGTGGCGTCTAAGGCGAGGCCCGCGCACGTGATTTGCCTCGGCCTGTCTGCGCTCGACCAGGTCTGGCGCGTCGATCGGCTCTTCGTCGGCCAAAGCGAGAAGATCAAGGCCGTCGGATATGGCACGCTTGGCGGCGGCATGGCCGCTAATGCCTCGGTCGCGGTCGCGCGGCTCGGTGCGTCGGTCGCGTTCTGGGGGCGGGCAGGAAATGATGCCGCCGGCCACGAGATGCGATCGGCCTTCGCCGCTGAGGGTGTCGATGTTGCGAATTTCCGGCTGTTTCCCGATGGGCGCTCGTCCGTCTCCGGAATCATCGTCGATAGTTCCGGCGAGCGGCAGATCGTCAATTTCCGCGGCCTTTATGAGGAAGCTGCGGACTGGCTTCCGCTCGAAGCAGTTGCGCGCGCGTCCTCCGTGCTGGCTGATCCGCGCTGGGTCGAGGGCGCCGCGACGTTGTTCCGGGAAGCGCGGGCGCGCGGCATTCCGACGGTGCTCGACGGTGACATGGCCGATGCGGAGGTGTTCGAGCGGCTGCTGCCGCTGACCGACCATGCGATCTTCTCCGAACCCGCGCTCACATTCTTTGCCGGTTCGGCCGAAGACGAATCTCTGGCCGCGCTCGCGCGGTTCGGCTGCCGCGTCATTGCCGTCACGCGCGGCGAGGGAGGCGTGAGCTGGTACGAGAGCGGCCAGCAGCACCGGCAGGCGGCCTACGCCGTCGATGTCGTCGACACCACCGGCGCCGGCGACGTCTTCCACGGCGCCTATGCGCTGGCGGTCGGCGTCGGCCTCGATGTGCGCGCCGCCATGGGGTTTTCGGCAGCCACAGCTGCCATGAAATGCCGCCACGCCGGTGGCCGCAACGGAATCCCTACCATCAACGAGTGTCTTGCATTCATGAGGACGAATTTATGAGAACAATTGGAAAGAACCGCGGCCTGGCACGGCTTGCTGACGCGGATGGCCACTTTCGCATGGTCGCACTGGATCAGCGGCCGCCACTGTTCGACGCCATCGCGAAGGCGAAGGGCATCACACGCGACCAGGTCGAATATTCCGACGTCACGGCGGCGAAGCGTCTCCTCGTCGAGAACCTCGCGCCGCATTGCAGCTCGATGCTGTTCGACCCGAACTTTGCCGTGCCAGCTGCGATCGATCTGCTGCCGCCGCGCTGCGGCTTGATCATGACGCTGGAAGAGCACCGCGTCGAGGAGACCGCGGGCGGCCGCAAGTCGCGCGTGATCACGAACTGGAGCGTGGAGAAGATCCGCGCCATGGGCGGCGATGCCGTCAAGGTGCTTGCCTGGTACCGGCCGGACGCCGATGCCGCGGTGAACGAGCACCAGAAGCGCTTCGTGCGCGAGATCGGCGAGGACTGCGCCCGCCACGACATTCCCTATGTCCTCGAGTTGCTGGTCTATCCTTTCCTCGGCAGCGCCAATCACACTGCTGACTACGTGGAATCGCCGGGCAAGCTCCCAAGCCTCGTCATCGACAGCGTGCGCGAGTTTGCCAGGCCCGAATACGGCGTCGATCTCTTGAAACTTGAGAGCCCTCTTGCGGCCGACAGCCTGCCGGCCCGCGACGGCAGCGCGGAAGCCAAGGCGGCGCAGAAGGAATTCGATGCGATCGGCAATATCTGCCGCGAGCGAAGCATTCCCTGGGTGCTGCTGTCGGGCGGCGCTGCGCCCGAAAAGTTCGAGCGCGTCCTCGACTTCGCCTATGCCGCGGGCGCGGGCGGCTTCTTGGCGGGCCGCACGATCTGGCTCAATGCCGTCCTGAAGAATTTCCCGGACCCTGCGGCGGTTTCGGCGAGCCTGCGCAAGGAGGGTCTCGGGGTGCTGGAGCGGCTCAACAAGTTGACTACGGCCAAAGGAACGCCGTGGAAGGCGCGCTTTCCTGTGTTCACCGACATCAAGCAGGAGGGTGACTTCGCGCGCGCCTACTGAAATGGTGGCGGTTCCGCGTATCTGGGCTCGGTCGAGATTGCCGGGCCTGAGATACATGGGCTGCACCGCCCTTCCGATAGCGCAATATCGACGCGACCTTAGGGCTTGTGATCGCGATCGGCGCGATTTCGGCACGTCCGCTCAGGGGCAAACGACGACAAAGCGGGGAGGGCATTTCTGGTGCAAAGCGGACTTGCGAGCCTTGTACAGAGTGACTTACTCGAGCGAACTCGGCGCTCCAGCGCGTTTTCGCTGGCCGAGTACCGCGTCGAACCACAGCGCGCAGAAGAGCTGGAGCTGCTAGAGCCGAGGCGTTCATTTGGGGCCGCGCGCGATTGGCATTGCGCCTACGAACTGAGTTTCCTCGGCACAGCGCTGGCGGAGGAACGATCTAGTCTAATCGACGAGAGCGAGCCGGAGCGTTACGCCGCTACCTGCTCGATCAGTTGGACTCCTTTCCATTGACGGCATTCAATGAGTTCATGAGCGACTTCACACATTTCGATCAGTACGGCGGGGCGGCGTCCGACATTAGTTCTGGTAAAAGCGAGTAGAGGAAATTTGTCCGTGTAATTTGAGCGTCGCTGATCGACAGCGTCCGCCACGTGCCGTGTTCCTCATCGACATCGTGCAAGGCAGACATCGGTTTGATGGTTGCTCCCATGCCCTCGCTTACGCATTGCATCAGCAACTTAAGCGAATCGATCTCTGCGCTCACATTGGGCTTCACGTTGTGCTGCTGGAACTCTGTCTCCACCCTGCGCCGCAGGCCATGCGAGCGGGTAGGCAGTATCAGGAGGAGAAACTACAATCAATTGATTTTGCTGAACTATTTTCTTCGCATAACATTGATTATGGAATATATTCCTATTTTCCGAACGCCGAAATTCTATAATCGGACCTCAGATAGTCTCCGCCATTTCTAGGTACCGGTAGAACGCGTTCGCAAGCGCCATCTGACGAGGCGTACGACAGTCGACTTCGAAAAGACGAGGCGACGCCGCCACCACACAGATGCACTTCGCGCGCGAGGTCGCGACGTTCAGCCGATTGGCGCTGTAGAGGAACTCCATCCCGCGCGGCGCATCTGGGTGCTCGGACTCCGGCATGGCTACCCTGGATCGGTTGCTCGAGCTGTCTGGGATCTCCCGACAAAACGACGCTACGTGCGGCCTGTGACACGGCCAAGACGTGCGCGAGCGACATCTGCGCCGCCTCGTCGACGAAGAGCACGTCCACGCTGTCCGCGGCGTCGGGCCTCGCCCAGAACCATGCGGTCGCACCGTCGACCCGGCAGTCGGCATTCAGGGCGTTCAGGAACGCTCGGTTGTCGATCGTGAATCTGAGACCCGGCCGGTCTTCCTCCCTGTCTGAGAGCTTCTGCAGGCATTCGACGGCGAACCCTTGTTCGCGCGAAGCGATGCCTACCTCGTCGAGCAGATGTCGGATCACCTTGTGCGAGTTCGCGGTGATCCCGATAGTCCATCCCTCTCGAGCGAGCGCCAGAATCATTCGGGCTCCCGCGAAAGTCTTACCGGCGGGCGGGCCCTGCACGGGAAAGACGCTTTCATCGAGATCCAAGGCTATGCGGATCGCGGCCGCGACCGCGGGCTCACCGTCGACCTGCAATTGCCCGCTCCGCAGGCGCGGAGCGAGCGCCATCAGAAGGTGCCGCGCCGCTCTGCAATCGCCGTCGCCTTGCATTCCGTGGTCCGCGACGTACTCACCAATCCGCATCAGCGAGTCCGCGAGCACCTGCGTGTCGACGAAGTTAAGGGCGACGACCGCCTCGGGATGAAGTCCGGCGGTATCGGCGCGCTTCTTGATGTCGATCGTGCGGTCGTCCAAGGAGACCGCCACGAGGCGTCCGAACTTGTCGCCGCCGACGCTCCTGAGATCGTCGTCAGCCCGGATGTCGATGTCCTGCAGCGCGAACCGATACCGATGCACCGGTGCCTTGGGCGTCCCGCCGCACGGCTCAAGGAACTCAAGGTCCGCCAGACCGTCCCGCTCGTGAACGGGACGGACCTCGTGAACGCATAGAGCGGTTCGAGCTTCTTGATAGAATAGCTGTCGACGCTGGCGCGAACGGCGTGATGCATGACCGAGAACAGGTCGACGAAGATCTCCGCTCGGAGCAGGTCGTCGACCTCGTTCTCACGCGTCGCGTAACGGGCCGAGTCGGTCTTTCGCCATTTTCGTCGCTGTCATTCCAACCGGCCACATGTCAAAATAAGGCCAAAGCAATCATCACAGCTAGCGGCGATATCTCAGCACTGCATTGGCCGCATGCGAGTCCTGCGCTTCTGCTATCTGTCTTGATAATAAGCACCTCATGACCCGTCGGGCTGCAGGGGAGGCGTGCCGTGAGTGTGGAAGCTTTCGATGGTTTTCATTCCCCAGGCCTGGCCCTTCTTGCGCTCCTCCTCGGTCCAGATGATCGGCTTCCAATCGGGCGCCAGCACCAGCCGTGCACCGGCGCTGGCAACCTCTACGCGATTGCCGCCCGGCTCGTAGACATAGAGAAAGAAGGTCTGCTGGACGGCATGCTTGTGCGGACCGGTCTCGATGAACACGCCATTCTCGAGGAAGATGTCAGCGGCACGCAAAATATCCTCGCGGCTGTCGAGCGCGTAGGTGATGTGATGGAAGCGGCCTTTCACCCCGTGCGCCTCCCGCGTGTAGGCGAAGTCGTAACTCTTGTTCGTCGCCGTGAGCCACATGCCGGCTTCGGTGCCGTCGTTCAACACGATCAATTCGGTCGGACGGAAGCCCAGAAAGTGCTGAAAGAATTCCCGGTTCTGTTTGACGTCGACGGCGAGGCAGTTGAAATGATCGAGCCGGCGCACGTTGATGCCACGCGCAGGAAACCGTTGCGCTTGATTCTTCAGGGCCGGCCGCAAAGCGGGAGGCGCTTGGTACCATTCCGTCTCGTAATAGAGCTCGATCAGGTGCCCGTCGGGATCGCGAAATTGATAAGCCGGCCCGTGGCCCAGTTCGCCCTCGTGCCAACCCACTTCGTAGCCTGATCCCTTGAGTGCGTTGACGCGACGTTCCAGTGCCTGCGGGCTGCGGGCGCGAAAGGCGGCATGACCAAGTCCCGACGTCTGCGATGCTGTCAGCTTGAGCGAGTAGCGCTCGTAGTCGTCCCAGCCGCGCAGATAGACGGAATTTCCCCGACGCCCGCTCTCGGTCATTCCCATGACATCGACAAAAAAGCGCAGGCTCGCCTCGGGCTTTGGCGTCAGCAGTTCCAGATGGCCGAGATGCGCCACGTCCATGATCGGCTCGTCGTGCATGTATAGACTCCTCGCTCAGGATCCGAAGATCGAATGACATCCGGCGCTAGGCAGGTTCAATGCCGTGCCGACGTTTCGCCTGCTCCGCTTCGGCCGAGACCAGATAGCCCACGAACCGGCGCGCCGCCTCCGGATTGGACGACGCACTGCTGACTCCGGCCGAGAACACCGTCATTGCCTGAACCTCCGGAGGCAGCGCGTCGATCACGTCGATGCCCGGCAGATCGAGCAGTTCGCTGAGCTGCTGAAAACCGAGATCAGCTTCGGCTCGCGCCACCATTTCGCCGACCGGCACACCCGGCGGAGCCTGCAGCGCGCGTGGCGCAATCACGTCGGCGATGCCCCATTTTGCCCAGAGGTGCTTGAGATGGTCGCCGCTCGGCCCACTCGAATAACAAATCCTGCGCGCATTCAGGATCGCCTGCTTGACGGCTTCCTCGTTGGCGACATCGGGCCGTGCCGCGCCGGCGCGCACCGCCATCGCCATCGCTGAGCGCGCGAAATCAGCGCGGCTGCCGGAAACGAGATAGCCTTCCGCTTCCAGTAGCTGCATGACGTTACCGGCGAGAACGACGACATCGGCCGCGTCGCCAGCGCGGATTTTCCTCGCAACCTCCACACCGCCCATCGACGCGAGCACAACCCGGCATCCGGTGCGCTCCTGATAGGAAGCGGCAAGCTCGGCCAGTATCTGCCGCGTCGCCATCGACGAAATGCCAGTGATCTCCAACGTCACGTGCAACTCCGCGCCTATCCTGTTTCAGTCGATATATTTGAGGCCGGCTTTCGCCAGGGGTTCGCGCATATTGTAGAGGTCGAGGCCGAGGACCCCCGCAGCGAGCTTGGCGCGCTTACCCTCCTCGTTCGCCTCGCGCGCGGCCGCAGCCTCGGCCGTCTTCGAGACAATGGCGGCAGGCACGATCACGACGCCGTCATCGTCGGCAACAACCGCATCGCCCGGATTCACTGCGGCTCCCGCACAGACCACGGGCACGTTGACCGAACCGATCGTCGCCTTCACCGTGCCCTTGGCCGAGACGCATTTGCTCCAGACCGGGAAGTCCATCTCGGCCAGCGTTTTCACATCTCGCACGCCGGCGTCGATGACGAGCGCCAACGCCCCGCGCGCCTTGAAACTCGTGGCGAGAAGATCGCCGAAATAGCCGTCGGTGCACTCGGCGGTCAGCGCCGCCACCACGACGTCTCCGGGCTCAACCTGCTCGGCCGCGACATGCAGCATCCAGTTGTCGCCCGGGTGCAGCAGCACGGTGACCGCAGTTCCGGAAATCTGCGCTCCCGGATAGATCGGTCGCATGTACGGCTTCATCAGGCCGAGGCGTCCCATCGCCTCATGCACCGTTGCGACGCCGTAGCGTGCGAGCTTGCCGACGGCGGCGCGATCGGCGCGCAGGACGTTGCGTTTCACGATCCCAAGTTCGGTCATTTGGCGTTCCCTGTCAGCGTCCCCGCGCCTTCAGCGCAGCATCGAGCCGCGGATAGACGCGCCGCGCATTGCCTTCGTAGATCTTGTGTCGGTCCTCGGCGCTCAGGATCTGACTAGCCTCGATGTAGCGCCTGGTATCATCGAAATGATGGCCCATCTCCGGATCGATCCCGCGCACCGCACCGATCATCTCACTGGCAAACAGGATGTTGTCAACCGGGATCACTTTGGTGAGCAGGTCGACGCCGGGCTGATGATAGACGCATGTGTCGAAGAACACATTCCCGAGCAGATGCTCGCGCAAGGCGGGCTTTTTGAGCCCCTGCGCAAGGCCACGGTAACGGCCCCAGTGATAGGGCGCGGCACCGCCGCCATGCGGGATGATGAAGCGCAGCGCCGGAAAGTCCTTGAACAGATCGCCCTCGATAAGCTGCATGACGGCCGTCGTATCGGCGTTGATGTAATGCGCACCGGTGGTGTGGAAACAGGCGTTGCAGCTGGTCGAAACGTGAATCATGGCGGGGATGTCGAACTCCACCATCTTCTCGTAGATCGGATACCAAATGCGGTCGGTCAGCGGTGGGCTCTTCCACCATCCGCCGGACGGGTCAGGATTGAGATTGACGGCGATGAAGCCGAAGTCCCTGACGCATCTTTCGAGCTCGGGGATGCATGTCCTCGGATCGGCGCCCGGACTCTGCGGCAGCATCGCAGCACCGGCGAAATGGTCCGGAAACAGACGCGATACCCTGAAGCAGAGCTCGTTGCAGATGGATGCCCATTCCGAGGATATCGCGAAATCGCCGATATGATGCGCCATGAAGCTGGCGCGCGGGCTGAACACGGTCAGATCGATGCCGCGTTCGCGCATCAGCCGAAGCTGATTGGTCTCGATGGATTCGCGGAGCTCATCGTCGCTGATCTTCAGGTCGGCCGTGCGCGGTCTCTGCAAAGGATCGGTGATGCCGGCGATCTGCCGGTTCCGCCATGTCTCGAGAGCTTGGGGCGCCGTCGTGTAATGACCGTGACAGTCAATGATCATGTAGGCTCAATCCTCTTTGGAGGCTACCGGGCCGCGCTTGGCGCGAACGACGGCGGCAAGTCAAAACGACCTCGAGAACCTATCATGCAGACAGCATTGTCGTGTCATCCCGCGCTGCGGCAGCGGCCGTTTCGATATCGTAGTCGTAAAGCGTCTTGCGAAACGCGGCGGAGTTGGCGATCTCACGATCGCGCTGACCCAGATCCCGATATTTCGAATCGTAACGCAAACCGTTCTGACGCGCCTCGGCCTGGATCATGTCCGTGCGGGCTCGTCGTAGCCGCTCGTAGCGCAGCAGCATCCCGGGGGCGCTGGCCGCAGCGCAGCCTTCCAGCAACACGGCGAGCGCAACGCCATCCTCAATGGCTTGATTGGCACCCTGCCCGAGATGCGGCAGCATCGGATGGGCGGCATCGCCCAATAATGCGAGCCGGCCGTTCGTCCATCTCGGGAGAGGCCTGCGGTCATAAAGACCCCACCAGAAGCAGGTCGCGACCTTCGCAAGCAAGCTGGTAACGCGGGGATCCCATCCCGCGAAGGCGGCGGCCAGTTCGTCGCGATCGCCGGACGCGGACCAGGATTCGACGGTCTCGTTCACGGTGGGCACAAAGCCGACATAGTTGAGCAGCCGGCCGCTGCGCACCGGAAACACCATGAAGTGCTTGCCTTCGCCCATCCACACGAGGTGCACCTCTTTCTGCCATTCCGGCACTGCCTCGCTTGCGATCAACCCGCGATAGGCTCGCACGCCGGAATATTCGGGCGGCTGCGGCGCGGTCACGTATTTCTGCAACGCGGACTGGATGCCATCGGCGGCAATAACGAGATCAAATTCAGCATGGGCGCCGTTCGAGAAGGCGAGCCTCGCGCCGCCTTCATCTTGCTCGAAGCCCACACAGCGATGACCGGTTCGGATAGAATTCGCAGGCAGATCACGTGCCAATGTGTCGAGCATGTCGGCACGGTGCATGCCGTACATGCCGTTCCAGCCCGCGGAGTCAGTCGTCAGTATGGGGCCCACAACCGTCCCATCCATTCGGCAGTATTGCGAGCCGGGGCCAACCTTGGCCCCGACGCCGGCCAACGAGGGCCCAAGGCCCATGCGCTCCAGCTGGCGCAGACTGTTGGGGTAGATGAAGATCCCGGCACCGACTTCGCCGAGCGCCGGCGCCTGTTCATAGACCGTCACGTCGATGCCGCGACGGCGGAGCGCGACCGCGGCAGATAGCCCGCCGATGCCACCTCCGACGATCGCCACCCTCAAGCGCTGGTTCAATTCTGCGGTGCTCATCGGTGTCCTCATGACTGATAAAAAGAACTGTGCCGTCCTTCGACGACCTGGCCTCAAGGACGACGTGGTCGCGCGCCCAAATTCTTCGCCGGATAGCGATAATTTCCGAGCGATAGAACGAGAACGATCGCGGCAACCAAAGCGGCACTGAGACCGGCCAGGCCTGTCGTATAGTTGCCGCCGGCATCGAAAGCGTGAGCCATGATCCAGGGACCAGTCCCCGAGCCAAGGGTGAATAGCGCAAGGACGCAGCCGTAGATCACGCCATAATGCGCCATGCCGAAGTAGCGACTGGTCAGATAGGCCATGATGTCCCCCTCGGCACCCAACCCGAGACCAAGCAGCACGGCCGCCAATATCGCAAGCGAGCCGGTGGCGCCGCAACCCAGAATGGCGATGCCGACGAGTGGAACCAAGAAGCAGAATGCGCAGACGTAAGGGCCGTAGAAGCGATCGAGAGCCAGGCCTGACAGCACGCGGCCAACGATCAGCGACGGACCGGCGACGGCAACCGCAGTTGTTGCGGCACCCGCGTCGATACCGCGGTCGCGCAGGATCGGGACGATGTGTGCGATGGTGCCGTTGACGGCAGCCGCAACGAACATGATCGCCACTGCCAGGAACCAGAACCGATAATTGTGCAACGCCTGGCCCAACGTCATGCCCTCGGCCAGAGCCGCTTCGACGCGCCCCTCCTGCGGTCGCTCGCGCACGAGAAGTGCGACAGAAGGAAATCCAACCAGGAGCAGCAGCGCGCCAAGAGCGAAGTAGGCCTGGCGCCAACCGTACTCGACAACGAAGTAGTGAGTATATTTGGGGGCCAATGCGGCACCGATGCCGATGCCAGCAAGCGTGATGCCCAGCGCAAGGCCACGGCGCCCATCGAACCAGGTCGACACGACGCGCCCGTAGGTCAGGGTGGAATGACAGGCACCGACCAGGCCGAGGAAGGCGTAGAGCAGCATAAACGCCAGCGGGCTCGCTCCGAGCAACCCGCCTGCGGCCGTGGCAAGCGCGAAGATGACAATGGCCGGCAGGGCGACGCGGCGCGCACCGAACCGGTCCAGAGCGACCCCGACGAACGGCATGATGAGCGCGCCGGTCACATGGGCGGTCACGACGGCGGACGCGAGCACGCTCCGTTGCCAGCCGAACTCGGAACTGATCGGCTGCAGCAGCGCGCCGAACGTGAAAAGGATGATGGCACCATTGCCGACGACCAGCGCCAGCATCGACCCCAGCACGACGAACCAGCCCGCATAAATCTTTCCCTCGACTGTTTCATCGAGGTCTTGCTCATACGCAGACTCCGTCATCCGTCCTCCCGGCGGCGCCATCGTTGGTAGACGCCATTGAATCGCACTTGCAGCGCTCAATTGGACTTTAGGGAGGCCAGATTTATTTGACAATTCGCAGATAATATATGAAGCAATATGGATTCCTTATGAATGGATCCGCGCAATGGCCGTCACATTGCGGCAGCTCGAGGCATTTATCGCGGTTGCGGAAACCAACAATTTCACTCGCGCATCCGAACGGCTTGGAATGGCCCAGCCGATGGTGTCGGGACTGGTCCGCGAACTTGAGATTGAGATTGGCTTCCGGCTGTTCGATCGCACCACACGAAGGGTGCGGCCGACTGATGCTGCCGCCGAATTTCTGACTGATGCGCGTCGCCTGGTCGGCGAAATCGAGAGCGCGATACGACGCGCGAGGGACGTCGGCACACGCAAGCGCGGTCACATCAAGGTCGGGGCTCCGCCTCTTCTCGCCGCAGCGTTGCTACCGGGCGTCATACGGACGTTCGAGCGCTCGTCTCCAGGTGTCGCCGTTACCATCGTAGATCGCTCAGTGGCGGCAATAAACGAGCTGCTGCTTTCCGGAGAAATCGATCTCGCGCTCGGGACTTTCCGCCAAGACGAGGAAGCAATCGTCCGCATCCCCCTCGTTTCCTCGCGGTTCGTGCTGATGTGTCCGGCGGATAATCCGCTAGCAGCCGTTGCTCATCCGCGCTGGAGCGATCTTGCGAATGTTCCGATGATCGCGCTTCGTCGCGGTAACGGCATCCGCGAGCAGATAGAACGAGGCTATGCATCGGCCGGTCTGGATGCGAAACCGGCGTTCGAACTCGACCAGCTGACCACCGTTTTTGCGATGGTCGAGAATGGGTTCGGCATTACAATACTACCGCGCTATGCTCTCGGCGCATTACGTGCGCCGACACTGGTTACACGCCTGCTCGTTGATCCTGTGGTCGCCCGAGAGATCGACGTTGCACACCGGGAAGATCGATCGTTATCCCCGGCCGGCCTCGAGTTTGTGCGGCTCCTTCGGCTCAGTGCGCTAGAGCTTCAACGCCAGACTTCCGAGACAGCCTGAAGCGCCATCAAGCGGCGAGAGGGTCACGTCCTGACCCTTAGACGAACAGAGTGATATCCGGACCCCTTCCTTAGTTGCCAGTCAGCAGCGCGGCGGCGAGCGTCGTGATGAGATTGCACACCAGGGGCCCCGCGATGAAGATCGGGGCAAAGGCTGGTGACTGCCCTTCCCGCCCTAGGCCTTCCTATAGACCTTGCCAAACAAGGCAGTGACCAAATGGCTCCTAAGGCCTGCGAGGCGATGGTTGCGACAAATACGCCAAGCCAGTTTATCTGTCCGATTACATCGAACATTTCTTCCCCCTTAAGAGCGTACGATAAGGCCCGCGCCGGCCTTGTTTGTGAAATCGACGCACGCGCTATAAGCCTGTCCAACTGACAATTTCCGGCAGTTGGTAGCATGGCGCGTCCACGTTTGTTCCGGCTTCTTCAATGCATGCGGCAGATGCGGCCACCGATCACGGCGGCGCCTGCCAGAGGAGATGGAGGTATCCCTGCGTTCGCTCTACCGCGACATCGACAGCCTGCGGCGCCGCCGGCGCGCGCATTGAGGGCGAACGTGGCTATGGCTACCGGCTGGTCGACGATTACGCGCTGCCACCAGAGACCTTCACGCGTAGCGATCGAGGCGATCGCCCTTGGAATGGCCGAAGGGAAGGCGATGGGCGATCCGGGAATGTCCGCCGCCGCCGAGGCGGCGCTGTCAAAGGTCGTCGCGAGCCTGCCCGACACTCGCGAACAGCAATTGCTGCATGTCGTTTCGCGAGTGTTCAGACCCCACCGCCGTATGCAGGTGCCGCCCTTCCTTGAGATTATGCGGGAGGCATGCTGGCATGAACATGCCCTTGACATTGCCTATACCGACCAAGCCGGGACCGTCAGCGAGCGCACCATATGGCCGCTGGCGATCGTCTATACCGATCAGAGCTTGACCGCGCCGGCCTGGTGCTGCCTGCGCCAGGACTTCAGGCTGTTCCGTCTGGATCGATTGCAGCGCGTCGACAAGACCGGCCACAGCTTTCGCCCGCGGCGGGTCCCAATGCTGCGCACCTACGTCGCTCAACTTAATGCCCGCACCCAGCGATAGCTGTGAGATCACACCCTCCGTCTCGACCGCGTGCAGTAGGATTTCAGCGCGATGTACCGCGCGGCGGTGCAGACAGACTAGCGGCGGCCTGCGCGAGTCGCTCGACTGCGCGCTCCAGATCGGGTTCGGATATCCGGACAATGGCGGCTGACTTATCGCGGTGGGGAAAAGAAGCGCGATGCCGGCATCGGACGCGCTGCTGGGCTATCAAGCTTGCTGAGCGTGGGCGCCGAACTCGTCGTCGATGACGAGAATTCGCTGCTCCGCGCTGTCCGCAACAGCGGATAGGATGCGATCAACGACGCCGGGCAGCAGATTGTCCGGCGTCAGCTCGACGTCGCACCGACGCTCACGAGGGGGTCAAGCTTCCCTGACGATGCCGTTGACGAAGCGATCGAGCTCCTGCCTCACTCCATCGCAATTTTACCATCTACGCGAAGATTCTCGGACTTGAGCAGGGACATACGATTGCCGATCCAATCATACGCATCGTCTGCGGATGCTTTCTACGCTTTATCACCACCGATCGCGGTTTCACTCGAGGCAAGCGGAACAGCGGCGCCGCGCGTCGAAGCTAACCGTGATTTCATCGGCTTAGCTCCAACAATCGCTTCAAGGCCGGCCGGGTTGCGCATGCGCCGCCCCTAGGCTAACTGCGGCACTGCTGGTCAGGTTTTCGGTTTGCACCGGGGGTCCCCGCTCACCGAGCGCTGAGCATTTCGACGGTCTGATCGAAGCGGCAGTCCCGCTCCGCCCAACGTAGGAAGCTGACACGTTCCACAAGGATCTCTTTGGGAGTCGGCTCCTGCTGAAACAGCGCCATCACCTCGTCCGCGAACGCATCGAGGGGCATATACCCTTCACGGGTGGACTGACCGGGTGTGAGCTCCGTTTGGACGCCCGGTGGCGCCAACTCGATCACATCGACCTTGCCTTTGAGTTGCATGCGAAGGGACACCGTATAGGAATGCATCGCCGCCTTGGTGGCGCTGTAGGTCGGCGTTGCACTGAGCGGCACGAAAGCCAGGCCCGACGAGACGTTGACGATCGCCGCATCTGACTGGGCCCCCAGATGGTCGATCAACGCGTTTATGAGCCGAATCGGCGCGAGCAGGTTCGTGACGATGGTCTCTTCGGCGTCGCTGAGATCGCGGCTTCTCGTCAGGTCCTCGCGACGCATGATGCCCGCATTGTTGATCAGGACATTGAGCCCGGGGTGCTCGGCGACCACGCGCCTGGCAAAGGCGGTGATGGCCTCGGGATCTTCAACATCGAGTGTCATTGCGCACATGCGATCTCGGCCGGCGATCGTCTTCTCAAGCGCCTCCCTGCGCCGGCCCGCAACGATCACGGCATTTCCTAGCGCATTGAAGCGCAGCGCCAGCTCGCGCCCGATCCCGGAACCGCCGCCCGTGATGAGAATCGTGTTTCCGGCCATCTTCATTGGCATGCACTCCACTTGATCCGAGGGTGCCGGTCAGACGACGGCGCCATTCGAGAAGACCGTCTGTCCGCTGATCCAGGCGCCGTCCCCGCTGCAGAGTGCGGCGATTGTGTTGGCGATGTCGGAAGGCTCGCCGAGGCGGCCCATCGGGGTGCGATCGACAAAACCCTGAATTTGCTGTTCGGTCTTTCCAGCGGTGAAGAGGGTAGTGTTGACCAGCCCGGGAGCGACCGCATTTACGGAGACTTTGCGCGCGCCTAGCTCCTTTGCCAGGACGCTCGCGTACATGTCCTGGACTGCCTTGGTCGCCGCATAGGGGCCATAGGTCGGAGACCGAAGCTGGACGATGCTCGATGAAAGCGTGATGATGCGTCCACCGTCGCGCACGCGCCGCGACGCTTCGCGCAGCACGTTGAAGCTGCCTTTGGCATTGACGGCGAACATTCTGTCGAAATGCTCATCCGTCATGTCGCGGAACGGTGCCAATCGCATGATGCCGGCGTTGCTCACCACCACGTCGACACCGCCGAAGGCGCGGTCGTTCTCGTCGAATAGGCGGCGAACTGCGGCCGGATCGCTGACATCGGCCTGCACCCAGATGGCACGTCCGCCAGCGGCTTCGATCTCGCGAACGACGCCTGCGGCCAGGTCGCGGTTGGCCACGCAATTGACCGTGAGCGCGTAGCCGTCCCGCGCGAGACGCTTGACGGTCGCGGCGCCGATGCCCCGGGAAGAACCTGTCACCAGCGCCACCTTGCTGTTCGATACCTGCGCCGACCGAGTGGTTTGAGCGCTTGCCGGGCCCATCGCCATCATAGCGGGAGCCAGAGCCGCCGCTGTCAGCACAGTCCGTCGCGGCACATCGTTTCGTCCAGCCATCGGAGTTCCTTTCCTGCTCGGGAAAACTGTCGGGACGTTCCATACCGCTTGGGCCGGTTCGGAGCTTGCCAAGCTATGCGCAAAACTTGCCCAATCCTGCAGCTTGGGTGATTTTCGCTCGCGCCCCCGCTATGATCGATCCGGATCGCTGGAGAGACGCATGGACGCACTCAAACAGGCCGTACGGACCTATGCTACCGCCCACGCAAACGCTGACGGGCTTGCACCGACTCCCGTTCCTGGGCTGCGGATGATGTGCGTCGAGGCGACGCCCGGCGCTGGACCGGCCCGAAGCGACGCCGCTTCTGCACGACGGGATCATGCGGGAGCTGTATTACTGGCTGCTGTCGGGGCAGCACCGCGAGGCGCTGCGGGCCCTTGCCGATCCGGCCAGCTACGCGAGCCGTCTCGGTGCGGCGATCGCAATCCTGAGGGCGGAATACCGATCGTGCATCCGAGTCGAGCGGCTGGCGGCGGCGGCGGGCATGAGCCTCACCGCCTTTCACAAGTATTTCAAGCACATGACATCGCTCACGCCTGGGCAATATCAGAAGCGGCTCCGGCTAGTCGAAGCGCGCCGCCTCATGCTTGAACAAGGCTTCTCGGCAAGCAGCGCCGCATTCGACGTGGGCTACGAGAGCATCTCGCAATTCACTCGCGAATATGGCCGCCTGTTCAAGGCGTCGCCGAAGCGTGACGTCCTCCGCGTGCGAGACTGGCCAAAGAAGTCGAATGGAGCAATCCATCCAATTCCTGCTGCTCAACTGGTCGCGGAATGGAGCAGCGACACCAATAGTTGACATGTGAGTGTCGTTCGCATTCCTCAAGCGCCTGGGCGCGCGACAAGTTCGTTCGGAACCTTGGCCCATTGAGGACGCGATCGCGAAGCATCACGCGGCGGCGGTGTGTGCCAACCGGTGCGCCGAAATCGCCATCCACAGGCCAAGAGTCGCCGGGAGACCACCGATCAGGAACACGGACGAATAGCCCGAGTGATCGGCCAGCACGCCGAGGAGCGACTGTGTGTACCGAAAACCTTATCCGGGTTGATGACGTAATGGAATCGCCTAAGCTGACGGAATGATCGGGCTGCTCTGTTTCGTACTGGCCGTCTTGGCTTTGCCTCTCAAGTCGAAGAGCCGACTTGAAGCAGAGAATGCGGCGCTCAGACATCAGTTGATTGTCTTGAGGCGTACGATGCGGAGTCGCGTCCGGCTCACCAACGATGATCGCTGGTTCTTCATTCAGCTGTATCGCTGGTTTCCATCGATCTTGCAGGTCCTCACGATCATCCGGCCCGAGACGGTCGTGCGTTGGCACCGGGCCGGCTTTCGCGGCTATTGGCTTGGAAGTCGCGCCCGATCGGAGGGCGGCCGCCGATGGATACGAGGCTGCGCGCGTTGATCCGGCGGATCAGCGTCGACAATCCGCTGTGGGGCGCGCCACGCATCCACGGCGAACTGCTCAAGCTCGGGTTCGACGTCGCGCAGTCCAGCGTCGCCAAGTACATGGTGAAGCGACGCGGGCCACCCAGCCAGGGATGAAGCATCTTCTTGTGTAATCACGCGCCAGACATTGCCGCCATGGATTTGTTCGTTGTTCCCACCGTCGGATTCGATCTGCTCTATGCTTTTGTGATCGTCCGACTCGACCGCAGAGACCTGGTCTGGATCAACGTCACAGCAAATCCGACGGCGGAATGGGTTGCACGTCAAATCACGGAGGCATTTCCTTGGGATGAGGCTCCGCACCACCTCATCCGTGATCGCGACCGGATCTATGGCAGCGTCGTCACGCGCCGATTGCGCGCCATGGGCATCCGGGACAAGCCTACCGCACCAGCCTCGCCTTGGCAGAATGGCTTTGCCGAACGGCTGATCGGATCGATCCGGCGTGAGTGTTTGGACCACGTCATTGTTTTGCGCGAGGCGCATCCGCTCCTTGAACAAGGACGCGCCGATTTCTCGCCCGGTTCAGCGAACCGATGCGATCAGTTCACGCCCCATCCTGGGCGGACTTCATCACCACTACGCCCGAGCTTAAGTTTTCGGTACACACACGGCTCGCTTTGAGCATCGGAAAGAAAAGCGTCCAGACGACGATGGGCACCGCCCCGCCGTACGAGGTGCTCACGCGCCTTGCCGAATGGTGTTCTTCTTTAGCGCTTGAGACATGGGCGCGACAAATCCATACAAGAACAGGTCCACGATCATATCGGCGAATTCGGTCGGAGTTATGCCGCCGGCCGGGTCGAACCAAGTGTGGCTGAAATTCAGGATGCCGAACAGCATCATCGTGTAGATCTTCTTGGTCCGCTTGACGATCTTGCCTTCCTTGTCCAGCCGGATCAGGAGATCGGAGACGATATCGACGATCTGCCGCTCGAGCGACTTGATCATGGCCTGCTCGGATTCGCTCAAGAACGACAGGTCGTTCAGAATCAGCCGCTGCTCGTTCGATGAGCGGGCATTGAGCTCGACGATGGCGCGGATGGCGGCGCGAAACTGGTCGAGCGTCGTGGACTTGCTGGTGATCGCGGCTTCGACGTCCGCGATCATCTGCCGGACATGTGCATCGAGGATCGCGAACAGGATCGCTTCCTTGGATTGGAAGTAGTGGTAGAGGGCGCCCCGCGAAAGCCGGCACGCTTCGGCCAATTCAGCGATCGAGGCGCGCATGTAACCCTGCTGAGCAAACAGCTCGCAGGCGGCGGTCAGAATGCCATGCTGGATATCGTCGTAATTCTCAGAGCGAGTCCGCGCCATCGCAACCTTTAGTTCCGTCCGTGAATTCAGAGGAATCGAAATCAAATTCCCCTACTTTTTTGGTTACTTCCGACCCCGGCGAGGCGCAATGATATTCGGCCCGGAGAGCACGATATCCCGCGAAATCCAGCCAAAAATTATTTGAACGGCCGGCCGGATTATATTATATTGCGAGCAAATAGCAATTTGACCGGCGGATCCCACCGCAGGCGCTGCTTTGGGGAGGGATGTCGTGCAGAAACTCGAGCGAAATACCATTGCGATCGACGCTGTGGCGGGCGGACCTGACTGGGCCGCGCAACCCGCTCGCGGCGGCGATGTTTGCCGGGCGCGGCCTGCCTGCATGCTCTGATCAGGTAGCCTCCGGTCATGACGATCTCCACCCAGGCATCCCCGAGCAGCGATCCGGCTCCATTGGCGCAAGAGGGCCCGCTGGAATTCCGCAACATCCGCGTCGTCTATGACAACGCGATCGAGGCGATCCGCGACGTGAGCATCGCGGTGCCAGCGGGCGGCATCGTCGCCCTGCTCGGCTCGAACGGCGCCGGCAAATCGACGCTGCTCAAGGCGATGTCCGGGATCCTGTACACCGAGGAAGGCGAGCTCGAAAACGGCTCGATCAGCTTTCGCGGCGAGAGCGTGGGCCACCTTGCCCCGGACGAGCTCGTCCGGCGCGGCATCGTGCAGGTGCCGGAGGGCCGCCGCGTCTTCCCCGCGCTCACCATCGACGAAAACCTGCAGATGGGAGGGTACACGCGAAGCGCCGCCGAGACCCGCACACAGCGCGAGAAGGTGTTCGCCCTGTTTCCCCGCCTCTACGAGCGACGCGACCAGATCGCGGGCTACATGTCGGGCGGCGAGCAGCAGATGCTGGCGATCGGCCGCGCGCTGATGACAGGCCCGGTGCTGCTGGCGCTCGACGAGCCCTCGCTCGGGCTCGCGCCGCTGATCATTGACCGCATCTACGAGGTGATCGCGAAGCTGCGCAACGAGATGAAGCTGACAGTGCTGCTCGTGGAGCAGAACGCACAGCGCGCGCTCGACATCTGCGACTGTGCCTACATTCTCGAAACCGGACGGGTCGTGCTCGACGGCACGCCGCGCAAACTCAGCGCCAACGAAGACGTGCAGGAATTCTATCTCGGCGTGTCGGGCTCCGGCAGGAAAAGCATGCGTGATGTCAAGCACTACAAGCGGCGCAAGAGGTGGCTCTCGTGAGCCCCCCTGCTCTCGGTCGAAAACCTCAGCAAGAGCTTCGGCGGACTCAAGGCCGTCGCCGACATCAATCTGTCCGTGATGGCCGGTGAGATCTGCAGCGTGATCGGTCCCAACGGCGCCGGCAAGACGACCCTGTTCAACATGATCAGCGGCGTCCTGCGTCCGAGCGGCGGACGCGTCGTGTTCGACGGCACGGACATGTCCCGCGTATCGCCCCCGCGCTTCGCGGCCATGGGCATCGGCCGCACCTTCCAGAACCTCGCCCTGTTTAAGCACGGCACCGCCGTCGAGAACATCCTCACCGGCCGCCACACCCACCTTCGCTCCACCGTTCTCGATGCCGTGCTCTACTTCGGCCGCACGCGCAACGAGGAGATCGAGGCCCGGCGCTACGTCGAACGGATTATCGAATTCCTCGAGATCGAGCATATCCGCGACGCCGTCGTCGGCACGCTCTCCTACGGGCAGCAGAAGCGCGTCGAGCTCGCCCGCGCGCTGGCCTGCGAGCCGAAACTTCTGCTGCTGGACGAGATGGTGTCCGGCATGAACCAGGAGGAGACCGAGGACATCGCGCGTTTCGTGCTCGATATCCGCGACGACCTCGGTATCACCGTCGTCATGATCGAGCACGAGATGCGGATCGTGATGGACATCTCCGACCGCGTCCATGTCCTGAATTTCGGCCGCAAGATCGCTGGCGGCACGCCCGACGAGGTGCGGCGCGATCCGGCCGTCGCGGAGGCCTATCTCGGCGGACATCGCTCGCAGGCGCCGGCAAAGGCGGATTCCCATGTCGGTGCTTGATATGCTGCGGACGGTTCATTCGGCGCCATCTATGGATGCAAAGTGCGGTGCCGGCGCCCGCGAGGCAACATCACTCGCAGCACTGGAGCGCGCGCTGCAGAACGCGGCCATCACCATTCCGCAATTGCTGCGCGAGCGCGCAGCGCTGCACGGCGACGGGCTGGCGCTGCGCGAGAAGGAATACGGTATCTGGAACCGCTATTCCTGGCGCCACTATTACGAAACCGCCCGCGCGGTCGCGCTGGGCCTGCTCTCGCTGGGCATCAAGCCGGGCGACCGGGTGGCGATCGCGGGCGAGGATACGCCGGAATGGTTCTATGCCGACCTCGGCACCCAGATGATCGGCGCCATCGCGGTCGGCATCTATCCGACCAACCCGTGGGTCGAGCTGCAATATATCGTCCGGCACTCCGGCTCCCGCATCGTCGTCACCGGCGACCAGGAGCAGACCGACAAGGTGTTGGAGGCCATGGCGAAGGAGGGCGGCCTGCCCGCGCTCGAGGCGATCATCTGCATCGACATGAAGGGGCTGCGGCACTACCGCCAGGAGCAGCTCGTGTCGTTCGACAAGCTGTGCGAGCTCGGCCGGACCTATGCCGCCGAGCATCCGGAAGCGAACGCGACGCTCGACCGCCTGATTTCGCAGGGCGCGCCCGACGACACCTGCATCCTGGTCTATACGTCCGGCACCACGGGCCCGCCGAAAGGCGCGATGCTCACCAACCGCAACCTCATCTACTCGGCCTACACCTATGCCGGGGCGGTCGGCATCGCCGACAAGCAATTCGAATCCGTCTGCTATCCGCACGCGCTCGATCTCGGCACCGGCCGCGACGTCGTCCGCATCGGCTCCATCGGCGTGCGCACCGGCCAGATCGCCGTGATCGCGACCTTGGTGCTGCTGCTCGCCGGCATCTGGGCCTTCTTCCGCTACTCCAAATTCGGCGTGGCGATGCGGGCGGTGGCGGCCGACGACCGCACCGCGCTCTTGATGGGCATCATCATCGCGGAGAACGTGGCGATGATGAAGGAGCTGGAGAAGCTCAACGTCAAGCCGGTCACCGGCATCTTCTGGCCGGGCCGCATCGAGCCGTGCTGAAGCTGATTGGGCCGGCCGGCGACGGCATCTACGCGGTCGACTGTGTCGCGCCCTTCGCGAGCGAGGCCGGCAAGGCGTTCCTCGAAAAGGCCAGGTCGCTGGTGTCAGAGGCGGAGTTCAAAGGCATCAACCGCTACACGATGACCGGTTACGCCGCTGCCAAGGTGCTGATCGCCGCCATCGGACGCTGCGGCAAGGACCCGACCTGGGCCTGCACCGTCACTGAACTGGAGAAGACCTCGAACGTCGAAACCGGCGTGATGGCCCCCGTTAGCTTCGGTCCCGGCGTACGCTTCTCCAACCAGAAGCTGAAGATCATGCAGGCGGATTTCTCCAGCCTCAGCTTCAAGCCGGTCGACTAGGCCCACCGGCCGTCGAGACCCCGGTCAGCTTCCCCGGAATTGCGGGCGACGCTTGGCGGCGAAGGCAGCTATCCCTTCCCGCGCGTCGTCCGTTCCGGCAGCGACGACGATCGAATCGACCTCGGCCAGGAGCTGCTCCGCAAGGCCGGTCTCGAACGACTGACGCAGCATGCGGCGCATGGCGCCGAAGGCCCGCGTCGGGCCGGCGGCGAGCTTGGCGGCGATGCCGGCAGCCTCCGCCTCGACCGCCTCGTCGGGAACGAGTCGCGAGACCAGCCCGTAGTCAAGAGCCTCCTGCGCGGAGAGACGGCTGTTGAGCAGGAACAATTCCTGCGCACGTCTCAGCCCGACCATCCGAGGAAGAAACCAGGTGTTGCCGCCGTCCGACGTCAGGCCCAGCGCACCATAGCCGAGCGCGAACCGCGCATCGGCCGCGGCGATAACGATGTCGGCGACATAAAGCAGACCGAGACCGCCGCCGGCCGCGGCGCCGCGAACCGCAGCGACGACCGGGGCATCCATGCTCGTCAGCCGCTCGATCGCCAGATGATACGCGTCGATCATGCGGCGAAGCTTGTGCGGCAGCCGTTCAGGAGGGGTCCCTGCGAACAGGCTGACGTCGCCGCCCATGGTGAAGTTAGACCCGTTGCCCGAGATTATGACAGCACGAACACCGGGGATCTCGACGATCTGTGACACGGCCTCGGCCAGATCCTTGGCCATCTCCTCGTTGATGGCGTTGCCCTGGTCGGGGCGATTGAGGCGCAGCGTCGCGACGCCGTCATTGACATCGAGCAGGACCGTTCGCAATGGGCTGGCGGCATCGCGCCAGCGCGCCGTATCGGTGTATTGCTCAAGCGCGCGGATCCGTCCGTCTTCGAAGGTCAGGAGATGCGCAAAGGCCGCATCGAGGGCGGTGCCACCCTGCCTACCCTCGCCGCGATAGCGCCCCGTGACGAGCAGGCGGTCCGTTCCGATCTCGAGAAAGCGCTCGGGCTCGGCGCGCGCGGTGAAATGCCGGGCAATTCCTCCCCAGCCATTGCGCCGCATCGTAGATGGGCTCTCGTGCCGGCCGCCGATGCCGAACGGCATGCCTTCGGCGATCTGGCCGACGAACTCGGGATGAAGCAGGGCATCGAGCTGCTCCCGATCGCCCGCGGCGAGGGCCATGTAGAGAGACCGCGCCAGATCCTCGGTTGATCGTGCTTGCATTGGCGATGCCTCCTTCAATTTGACCCACTCTCCGACCGCTACATTCCGTTCACGGCGAGACCGCCGACTTGAACAGCAGGTGCGGCAGCCACAGCGACAATGACGGGAACGCCGTGATCACGACGATCAGCGCCAATATCGCGACGATAAAGGGAATGACGCCCAGCACGAGCTCCATCATCGCGATATCAGGCACGACTGATCGCAGCACGAACAGGTTGACACCGATCGGCGGATGGATGAGGCCGATCTCGATGACGAGCGCGAGCAGGACACCGAACCACACCGGATCGTAGCCGAGTGCCTTGACGATTGGAAAGAAGATCGGAACCGTCAGGAGGATCAGCGACAGGCTCTCCAGCACGCTGCCGAGGAGAATGTAGAGTCCCACCATGAGCATGATGACGCCGAACGGCGGCAGCCGGCTGCCGCCGACGATCCGCAGCAGGTCTTCGTGGATCCCGGTGAGATTGACGAACTCGCCGAAGATGCCGGCGCCCAGAATGATCGCAAACAGCATGCCCGAGGTCTTCGCCGTTTCGACCAGGATGGCGTAGATCTGCGCCGGGGTCAGCGACCGGCGAATCAGCGTCAGCGCCATCGCGGAGGACGCGCCGATGCCTGAGGCTTCGACCGCGGTGAACAAGCCGCCGTAGATTCCGCCCATGACGACGGCGAAGATGAGCGCGATCGGCCACAGCGAGCGCACGAGCTTGACGCGATCCTGCTTGGCGACGGGCTCGGCGAGCGGCGCGACCGCTGGATTGCGCCAGACCGACCATTGCACCGCGAGCACATAGGCGAGCATGGCCAGCACGCCGGGCACGATGCCGGCAGCGAACAGCATGCCGATATGCGTCTGCGTCGACACGCCGTAGACCACCATGATGATGCTTGGCGGGAGCAGAACGCCCAGCGTCCCGCCGA
Source organism: Bradyrhizobium sp. Ses1 (assembly GCF_059512365.1). Taxonomy (NCBI): domain Bacteria; kingdom Pseudomonadati; phylum Pseudomonadota; class Alphaproteobacteria; order Hyphomicrobiales; family Nitrobacteraceae; genus Bradyrhizobium; species Bradyrhizobium sp. Ses1. The sequence continues at coordinate 46,957 of NZ_JCAMOQ010000037.1, read as the reverse complement.
CCGCGACGGACGCTCCGGAGAGTGAATCGGCGTAGCCGAATGCGCGCATCGAGGGAATGGCGACCCGCCCCATCGTCGCCGAGGTCGCGACGCTCGAGCCGCTCATCGCAGCAAAACCGCCGCAGGCGACGATCGTGGCCATGGCGAGACCGCCCCGACGCCGGCCGATGAACATCTGCGCGGCCTGGAACAGGTCGCCCGAGATTCCCGCCGCAGCGACCAGATTGCCCATCAGCACGAACAGCGGCAGCACGATCAGCGAATAGGACAGCGTGCTGCTGGTGGTGATGGTCGCCACCATGCTCAGCGCGGGCTTCAACCCGTTGAGCGCGACATAGCCGCCAAAGCCGACCACGGACAGCGCGGTCGCGATCGGCACCTGAAACAGGATGAACGAGAAGGCGATGAGGAAGCCCACGAGTGCGGCGATCACGACCGGGTCCCCTCTGCGGCGTGGGGCTGCGTTACGGGCCACAGCGCACGCCTGACAGCGGCGGCGGCGAAACCGACGGCTGTTACCGCGGCGAGCGCGCTCATTCCGGCAAGAACATCCACCAGCGGAATGCCGAGAATCGGCGACGCCTCACCATAGTCCATGGCGCGAAGCACCTGCCTGCCGACGCACCAGGCGATCAGCGCGAAGGCGACGACGCCGAACAGTGCTCCAATGAAACGCTGCAGGCGTTGTCCCACCGGGCCGACCTGGAGGAGGTCGACCGTGATGTGCTTCTCGCGGAAGCCGAGGATCGGGTAGACCAGGAACACCATCGCGGCGACCACGATCTCCAGCACCTCGGTCGCGGCGCTCAGCGGGCGATTGAAGAGATCGCGTCCGACGACGTCGACCAGGACGATCAGCATCAGGGCAAGCAGGCACGCCGCGCTTGCGGCTTCGAGCACCTGCTCGAAGCGTCGGGCAATGGTCAGCATCGCGCGCTCATTTGCTCGCGGCGGCGATGTCGGCGCGCAGGTCGTCGATCAGCTTCTGCGGATCCGCAACGCCCCGCTTGCGCGCCTTCTCGATCCAGGCCGTCTCGACCGGCTTGAGCGCCTGCCTGACCTCGGCGACGAGCTCGGGACTGGCGGTCTCGATCGACTTGCCGCCCTTGCGCATAGCCTCCCAAGTGACCCGGTCGCCATCCAGATAGGCGCGCCCGACGGCACGCGCGAACAGATCGCCCGAGATGCGCGTGATCGCGTCCTGGTTCTCCCTGGAGAGCGCGGCCCATTTGTCCTCGTTGATGCCCAGCGTCAGGATGGTATTGTAGAGCGCGCCGGGCACGATCGTCGCGTAGGGCAACGAGTCGATCAGCTTGAAGGAGCCGACGGATTCGGGAACGAGCAGCGTTCCGTCGATCACGCCGGAGGAGAGCAGTTCGTAGAGCTCCGATGCCGGCTTGGAGACGGGAACGGCGCCGAGCAGGTTGAGGCTCTGGGTCACGCCGGGCTGCGGGCTGCGAAGCTTGAGGCCCTTGATGTCGGCGAGCGCACGGATCGGGCGCTTGTTGTTGAAGAGCTGTCCGGTCCCGATGACGAACACGCTGAGTGGATGCACGCCCTTGTATTCGCCGTATTGGGCAAGGTGCGTCCGATAGAAATTGTTGACGACGGCGGCGTAGAGCTCGGCATTGTCGCACATGAAGGGAAGTTCGGCCACCTCCATCACGTCGAAGCGGCCCGGCGTGTAACCGTTGACGAAGATCGTGATGTCGGCCTGGGCATCGCGCGCGACGTCGAACTGGGCCGGCACGGAGCCGATCACCTTGGGCAGCATTTCGATCTTGACGCTGCCATTCGTGACCTTCGCGACTTCGGCGATCCAGGGCTCGACCACCTTCTCGCGCATCACGTTTCCGACCGGCAGCCAGTTCGAATATTTGAGCACGGTCGCGGCATGGCCGGGAGCGCCGCCGGCAACCAGCAGGCTCGCAGCCGCCAGCACAAGCACAACAAGTCGCACGAAATTCGCCAAGACCTTTTCCTCCCCGGTTCTTGTGCGCGACGGCCTTCGCTGAATGAAGGCCGTCGCGACAGGCATCATTTATAATCCGACGCGTTGGTCTATAAATGACATAGCCGTGCCGGCGGTGCAAGGCGGATTTTCCGCGCAGCGGCGCAAGCGGAGATTGGCGCTTCTCTTGCGGCGCTCACGCCCGACATAGCTTCGCCTGAGCTTGCGCGCCCGCTCTCCTGCCGCATCCTTCGGGAAGGAGGCCGTTGCTCGTTTCGCGATCGGGAGATGACGCTTGGGATGGCTCGCGGATAGCGGCAATGGCTGGCGCCGCCGCGGACAGTCGGGCTGCGGAAGCGCAGCCGCAATCGCGCTGCGCCACGCACATCTGTGTGCCAGCGCAGCGGCCGCCCGCGAAACGGAAGGCCTAGCCGGGATCAGCCGACGTTGCGGCTCTTGCCTTCCCAGTAGGACGCGCGCAGCTCATGCTTCAGGAGCTTGCCGGCACCGGACAGCGGCAGCGCATCGCGAAACTCGACGCTTGCCGGACACTTGTATCCGGCGATGTACTCGCGGCAGTGATCGCGCAATTCGGCGGGGGTCGCCTGCATCCCCTGGCGCAGCACGACCACGGCATGGACCTGCTCGCCCCAGCGCTCGCTCGGAATTCCGATCACGGCACAACTGGCGATGGCCGCGTGACGCGCCAGCGCATTTTCGACCTCAGCCGAGTACACATTCTCGCCACCGGAGACGATCATGTCCTTGAGGCGATCGACGATGAATAGATAGCCTTCGCTGTCGACATATCCCATGTCGCCGGATCGCAGCCAGCCGTCGCGGAACGCGTCGCGCGTTTCCTTCTCGCGATTCCAGTATCCCTGCATGACACCGACGCCACGCGCCACGATCTCGCCGACCGTTCCGACCGGAACCTCCGCGCCGTCAGCGTTGGTGATGCGCATGTCGACGCCCCAGGCCGGACGCCCTGCAGAGCGCAGGCGCGCACGCTCGGCCGGTTTCGAGGAGCGGTGACATGCCGCGGGCAGGATGGTGTACGGACCTCCCGTCTCGGTCATGCCGTAGCCCTGGTAGAAGTCGACGCTCGGTAGCGCTTCGAGAAGCCGGCCGAGCAGGCTCTCGTTGATCGGTGAGGCGCCATAGACGATCTTGCGCAGGCTGCTCGTGTCATACGTCGCGAAATCCACATGCTCGATCAGCCGCTGCAGCATGGTGGGAACCAGCAGCGTGAAGGTCGTCCGTTCATGCGATATCGCGTGCAGCACCTTGGCGGGATCGAACGATTCGACATAGACGGATCGGCAGCCGCGCACCAGGGCACGGATGAGGATGCACATTCCGGCCTGATGGAAGATCGGCGAGACCGCGAGGATCACCTCGTCATCGGCATAGTTGACGTCAAGCAGATTGCAGATCGCGTTGCCGATAAGCGCATTGTGGCTCAGCATGACGCCTTTCGGGAAGCCCGTCGTTCCGCCCGTATAGAACACGCCAGCGAGGTCCTCACCACCGCGCCGGACGTCGGGTTGCGGTCGCGCATCCTTCATCAGTTGCCCGGCGTGCAGCGTCCCTTCCGGAGCAGTATCGCCCTCGCCCACATAGATGATGGTCCGCAGCGAGCGGCTGCGGGAGCGAAGCTCGCCGCACCAGGACGCAAAGTGATCGTCGACCAGCAGGATGCGCGTGTCGCAATCATCGAGGGAAAACGCAACCTCGGCGGCACTCCAGCGCGTGTTGGCCGGATTGAGCGCACCCCCGCCCCACCAGACGCCGAGCATATATTCGAGATAGCGGTCGGAGTTGAGAGCGAGCATCGCGACGCGGTCGTTCTGCGCCATTCCCGCATCGCGCAGCACCGCAGCCAGGCGCGCCGTGCGATCCGCGAGCTGGCGCCAGGTCTGGCGACGATCGCCAAAGACGGTCGCCACGGCATCCGGCCCACGGCGCAACTGCCGGTGTAATCCCTCGGTTAACTGAAGCTCCATTTCTTCCCTACTCCCGCAGACATTCAGGTCGTTGGCCTGTGCCGGCCTGCGTTGTGATTATCTTATAACAATCCGACACGTCGGATTATTAAGTCAATGAAAAATGGTTGGTCAAGCAGGAGAGGAGCCAGTTGCGAAAGTTCTCGCGACCTCATCGAACTTGCGATCAACCAAAGCGCGCAAGCGCCAACTGCAATCGACAGCGGCAACGCTGTGTCCCGTACCGACCTATCATGCGGCCCGTCATAGAATCGCGCCGCCTTCTTGATTGCCGGGCATCCTGGTCCTGGCAGACCCTCCGGAGCAGGATCAAAGCGTGCGCGCCGGAGATCGCCGTTCTCAGATGAGAAAGGAGACCGTGTAGATCGCCTTGTTGTTGTTGACGAGCACGACCTTCTTGTAAGTCATCTTCAACTCGCCCTGCACCCGACGCAGCCTGTAGACGCATCGCGCGGCCCACATCGTGTCACCGCGCAGGTTGGTCTCGAAGATCTGCGAATTGCAGGCGACGCCGATGTCCGCGCCGTCCGCACGCAGCAATTCGACGTTCGCAATGATCCTAGCAAGCTGGGATGGCGGCGTCTGGGAATGACGCCGGCCGGTCTTCAACTGACGAATGCGCAGCGCAATGCGGGAGCGGTTGTCGTAGATGAGCGACATCTCGCGCTCCGGATCGGTGTCCGTGCCGTTGGCAGGAACCCAGTACACGCCGTCGTCGGTCCAGAGGGATTCCCACGCATCATATTCGTGCGTGTCCTGAAGCCTCGCCTCCCGATAGAGAAATTGCGTCACCTCGTGATGCAGATCGTGGTCGAAGGTCGTGGCGTAGGACAATTCCTTGCCCGTCCATTCCTTCAGGATATCGGGCTGGGCGATCGTTTCGGTCATGGCATTCATGTCAGCGCGCTTCCATCAGAGAACGGTAATGCTTCCAGATTTCCCGCGACGGCAGGTCGTCGGTCGAATGGCCGATGAGATAGCCATCCTCGTCGCGCCGCTCGCGGTGCTCACCGCGCTTCAGGTAGAGATATTCGGGATTCCTGATCTCGAGCCCGCGCTGGTTGCGCTCGTACATCTCGGTGTCATCCGCGAGCAGGAAACCGGCGGGCCCGACGGAGCCCATGGTCTGCTGCCGCAGCCTACGATTGATCTCCGGCGAGTCCTTGAACTGGATCGCCGTCACGTGCTGGATCGACTCGGTCGCGGACACCGGCTGGATCACGAAAATCTGGATCTCGGCGATGAACAGGTTGGGGAAGATCATGACATGGGGCATGCCATCGATCATGATCTCCCGGGCGCGCTGCTCGCCATAGGCCGCGTTCATCTGCGCGACGTAGTCGGGCAGCTTGTCGGCGGTGGTGCCGAACCAGCTCATCGGCTTGTCGCGGCGGCGGAATTCCGGGCGCGGATCGACTTCGGTGTGGCCATTGCCGAAACCGCGGGTGATGGCGACGGCATCGGCGCCATAGAGCGAGCCGATCGCACTATCGGCGACCGAGAAGATCGACGAATGGACGAAGCCTGGATGATAGCCATCGCACTCGTTCTCGAGGATGAACTTCCAGTTGGCGCGGGTGCGGTGATGCAGAAATCCCGCGCTGAGATCGAGCTCGCCGGTCGGTGAGTTGTCGCAGGCCTGATCGAGCGTGCGCGCAGCTCCGCCCAGATGTTCGGCCAGCGTCTGCCCTTCCGTCGCCATGGAGGCGAACACGAAGCCGCGATAGCTCGCCACCCGCGGAACCTTCGAGAGACCAAGCTTGGACTTGTCGGCGCCGTTATAGCCTTCCGGAAACGCGTAGTTCATCAACGTGCCGTCGTTGGCGAACGTCCACGAATGGTAGGGACAGGTGAACGACGTGCGGTTGCCTTTCTCTTGCACACACACCGCATTGCCCCGGTGCGGACAGCGGTTGAGCAGGAGATCGATGTCGCCCTTGCGGTTCCTCACCATCAGGACCGGCATTGGGCCGATCGACTTGGTTACGAAGTCGTTCTTGTTGGGAACCTCGCTTTCGTGGCCGACATAGACCCAGGTCTTGAACCAGATCTTCTCCAGTTCCTCCTTGAAGATCATGTCGTCATAATAGAGCGACCCGTGCACCATGCCGGGCTGGATCAGATCACCCCACTGGGTTCGACGGCTCGTCTCCATTCGCGCGCTCCTCATCGACAGCGGGCCGTTTCTGAGCCCTTTTAAAAAACCGGACAACCGGTTTATAAATCTGGACGACGCGGACTGTCAATCCCAAAGACCGACGCGTAAGACGGGCATCAAGGCAGGCGCGAGCGCCCTTCGCCATCAACCTTGTCGAGGAGATACGATTGAGCAGGATCATCATCGTCGGCGCCGGCCAGGCCAGTTTCGCCGTCGCGGCGCGGTTGCGGAGCAAAGGCTACGACGGCGAAATAGCCCTCATTGGCGACGAGTCGGATCCGCCCTATCAGCGGCCGCCGCTGTCGAAGAAATACCTCACCGGGGAGATGTCGCGCGATCGGCTCTATTTCCGGCCGCTGGACTTCTACGCCGATAACAGGATCGATCTGCGCACGGCGGCCAATGTCGAGGCGATCGATCGCCACGACCGGTCCGTGCGCGTCGAGGGCAAGCGGATGGCTTACGACGTGCTGGTGCTCGCGACCGGCGCGCGGCCGCGACGGCTACCCGCGTCGATGGGGGGCGAGCTCACGAACGTCCACTACGTGCGCACGCTCGCCGACATCGACGCGCTTGCGCCCGAATTTCGGCCCGGGGCGAAGCTGCTGATCGTGGGGGGCGGCTATATCGGGCTCGAGACGGCCGCGGTCGCCGCAAGCCTGGGCCTGACGACGACCGTGATCGAAGCGAGCCCGCGCATTCTCCAGCGTGTCGCCTCACCGGAAACAGCAGCGTTCCTGCGGCAGATGCACTGCGAGCGCGGCGTCCGGCTGATCGAAGGAACCGGGCTGAAGCGTCTGGTCGGTAACGGCCGCGCCGTCACGGCGGAGACCGATGACGATCATCGGCTCGACACCGATTTCGTCGTCGTGGGCATCGGCGTCGTTCCGGAAACACGTCTTGCCGTGGCGGCCGGACTGACGGTCGACAACGGAATCCAGGTCGATGCTCAGGGCCGCACGTCCGACCCTTCGATCTTCGCGGCCGGCGACTGCGCCTCGTTTCCGCACCGTGGCGAGTATCTTCGCCTGGAGAGCGTGCCGCACGCGATCGATCAGGGAAACGCCGTCGCCGACGCCATCATGGGCGCTTCGACGCCCTATACGGCGAAACCATGGTTCTGGTCGGATCAGTACGAGCTCAAGCTGCAGATCGCAGGCCTGAACACCGGCTACGATCGCGTAATCGAACGCGCGGGAACGAGGCCGGGCGCGGCATCATTCTGGTATTTTCGCGGGCCGCAGCTCCTTGCGGTCGACGCCGCCAACGACGCGCAGGCCTATGTGGTGGGCAAGCGATGGATCGACTCCGGCCAATCACCCGAGCCAGGCGATATTGCCGATCCGTCGAAGCCGCTGAAGGAGATCGCCGCGCGGTGAGCCGGCGGCGGAAGCACTTGCAGTCAGCCGGCTAGCTCGCGTCGTCGGCGACGAGCCGCGCGCGCGAACGGCGTCCCGGGCTGCGGGCCTGCTCCGGTTTCTCGGCCAGGAATCCGCGAAGGTACAGTCGCGAGATTCGATCGCAGAGCTCGTCCGGCTTGATCTTGCCGGAGGGCCTGTACCAATAGTCCGTCCAGTTCAGCATGCCGACCAGCAGCATCGCGTACGGCGTGTACACCTCGTCCGGCAGGCCCGGATTGAGCTCGCGGAGCAAAGCGCCGATCGCTGCCGTGACCTTGCGTTCGAGGTTCAGGATCTGCGTCTGCTTTGCCGTCGGCAGGAACTTGACGTCGTTCATTGCGCTGACATGGCGCTGACGCGACCGCGTCGATTTCGTCACGAAGACCTCGACGAAGCGATAGAAGCGCTGCTTCGGCGAGCTGGCCGCCGCGAATGCTGCCTCGACCTCGGCCAGCAGCCGCTCGAGGTGCTCGCGCAGCAGTGCCTGAAGCAAATCGTCTTTGGTCGGGAAGTAGTGATACAGCATCGACTTGGTTGCACCACAAAGCTTTGCGACATCCCGCAGCTTGGCACTGGGATATCCGACCTTGGCAAAGAGCGCTGCCGCGCTGTCCAGGATCGCCTGATACTTCGTGTCGTAATCGTCTGCACGCACCCGCGGCATCTTGATGTTCCTGTCTTCCTCGCGCTCGCCGTTGTCGCGATCGCTCCTCATTGGTGACGATCGTCCTGCGTGCATTCGGTGTGGTCAGCACACAGCTCGCAAAACCGAACATACGGCCTTTCCTGCCCGACGCCTAACGAAGCTGCGCCTACGCCCGTAAGCGGGCAATTCTACCATGCGTTGAGCCTCACCACCCGCGATCCTGCGCGGATCGGGAATGTTTCATATCACCCGATTCTGCCACATCGCTCCATCATAAACATGCATTGACATAATCCGTCTCGTCGGTCTTATAATTCCTGAAGCTATCAAGCGGCCAGCGGCGAGTTGAGCGTATCGTCGCGACACGAGACGAAAAATCTCGGCCTCCGCACCGGAGGCGGACCGGCTCTGGTATGAAGAAGCCTTGCACGTCAAGGGCTCCATCCGCCGGTCAGTCTCGCCAATCGGCTGGACCAAAACAACAAAGAGCACAGCATGTCGACCGACATCGTCAAGCCGGCGGAAGCCAAATTGCGGTATCCATTTCCTGATGCGCCTTGTCCCGGAGAGGTGATCGAGGTGCGGCCCGGACTGCTGTGGCTTCGACTCCCGCTGCCTTTCCAGCTCAACCACGTAAACATCTACCTGATCAAGGATGGCGACGGCTGGGTCATCGTGGACACCGGCATCTCGACGAGCGAGGCGAGAGCCGCCTGGGACAGTCTTTTTGCAGGGCCCCTCGCTGGTCTGAAGATCACGAAAATTCTCGTGACGCATTTTCATCCGGACCACATCGGACTTGCCGGCTGGCTGTGCGAGCGCTTTCATGCGCCGCTCCTGACCAGCCTCTCCAGCTACATGAGCTGCCGCGTCATTTCGCTCGATCCGCGCGCCTTCGAATCACCGCGCAACCGGCTGTTCTACAAGAGCCACGGCATGGACGATGACGCCGCAGGGATCGTCAGCACCCAGGGCCACGAATATCTGCGGCAGGTCGACCCGCTGCCCGATACGTTCCTGCGGCTGGTGATGGGCGACGCATTGACGCTCGGTGGCAAGACGTTCCGGGTCATCACCGGTGACGGCCATGTCGCGGAGCAGGTCATGCTCTATTGCGAACCCGAGAAGACCCTGCTCGCGGCCGATCAGGTGCTTGAGCATATCTCGCCCAATGTGAGCGTTTGGGCCGGTGAGCCCGATGGTGATCCGCTGGGTCACTATCTGCGCAGCCTGCGCATGTTCATCAGCGAGATGCCGGACGACATTCTTGTGCTGCCGGGTCACATGCGCCCGTTCTACGGGCTGCACGCTCGTTCGCAGGAGCTGATCGCGCATCACGAGACCCGCTGCGGCATCATTCTCGACGCCTGCCGCGACGCCGACCGCTCGGTGGCCGAGCTGGTCCCGCTGTTGTTCCACCGCGCCTTGAACCCGCATCAGATGGGCTTTGCCTTCGCCGAGACGCTCGCGCATGCCAACCGCCTCGTCCGGCGCGGCGAGCTCGACATGCTGTCCAAGGAGGACCGGTTTCTGTTTCGCCTGGCCCGGCCGCAATCTCAGTCAAACACGTAGTCACCACGGACCGTGAACAATCCCGCGGTCATGAAGACGGCCATAGGCCGCGCCGTCGATGCCGAGAACCTCGCCGAGGACTGCTTCGGTATGCTCTCCGAGCGCCGGCGCCGTTCCGGCGGCACGCGCATCGAACGCATTGAACCGCAGCGCGGAGCGTGGTGACAGCACGCGGCCGACGCCGGACTGGTCGACAGTGTCGAAAAGGGGATTTTCGACCGAGCAGGCCGGATCGGTGTGCACCAGTTCATCGATCGTTTGATAGGGAGCCCAGCAGACACCGGCGCGATCGAAGCTTGCGGCGACATCAGCGAAGGAGCGCGCAGCGATCCAGCCGCCGATCGCGGCGCAAAGCTCGCGACGCGCCAGGAAGCGGTCACCCTCCTTTGCGAGATCGAGCCCGAGCTGCACGCCGATCGCTTCGATCGTCTGGGCAAGACCGGTCGCTTCGACCAGCGAATTCCACTGCTTCAGCGTGAGGCCGATCGCGATCACCCGGCGGCCATCCGCGCATGCGAAACCACGACCGAACGCGCCGAAAAGATCGTTTCCGTAGCGGCCACGGGCGCAACCGAGTTGCGCCTCGGCGATGAATCCGAGGTGTCCCATCACGGAGAGAGCGACGTCTTCCAGCGCCAGCTTGACGTGTTGGCCCTGGCCGGTCCGGCTCCGATGCCGTTCCGCGGCCAGAAGACCGGTCGCAACCAGATGGCCGGTCGCAACGTCCCAGGCGGGGAGAACATGGTTGACCGGGGCGTCGTCGCTCACCGGCCCCGTAACGTAGGGAATGCCGACGCGTGCGTTGACGGTGTAATCGACCGCCGAGCCGCCCTTGTGGTCGCCTTGCAGGGTGACCTGAATGAGATCCGCCCGCCTCTTCTTCAGTTTGTCGTAATCGAGCCAGCCGCGCGGCGGGAAGTTGGTGACGAATAGACCGGCGCCCTCGCCCGGCGCTGATATCAGCGACATCGCGATTTCACGCCCCTCGGGATCGCCAAGGTTGAGCGCCACGGATCGCTTCGACTTGTTGAGCCCGCACCAGAACAGGCTGACGTCATCGTTGGACATCGGCCAGCGGCTGAAATCGAGTCCGCCGCCGAGGGGATCGATGCGGATGACGTCCGCGCCCATCTGCGCCAGCGTCAGGCCGCCGAGGGGAGCCGCCACGAAGGCGGATGCCTCGACGATGCGCAGATCCGAGAGGATGCCTTGTGCCAGCATGTCAGGCAGCTCCGGCGCGCAAGCCAAGCGCCTCTTCGAGCAGGCTTCGCGCGACGACCTTGAGCGCGAGGGTCTCCTCGGCGCCTTCAAAGATCGACAGCACGCGCGCATCGACGAAATAGCGGCTCACCGGCGTTTCCTCGGCGTAGCCCATGCCGCCGTGCAACTGCAACGCCTCGCGCGTGACGATCTCGGCGGATCGGCAGGCCAGAAGCTTGACCAAGCTCGCCTCCATGCGCCCCTTGCCCTGATCGATAAGCCGGGCCACGGCGTGCGACAGCGTGCGGCAGGCGGCGAACCGCGCTCCCATGCGCGCAAGCTTGGCGCGCGTCAGCGCATAGGACTGCAAGCTCGCACCGAACACCCGGCGATCTCCGGTATAGCGAATCGCGGCCCGCAAGGCGGCCCGCATCACGCCGCACGCCCGTGCCGATGTCTGAATGCGTCCGCCGACCATGCCCGACATGGTGAAATAGAATCCCCGTCCGATCCCCGCCTCACCGCCGATCACGTTGGCGTCGGGCACGAAGAAGTCCTCGAAACCGAGGTCGAACGAATGCATGCCGCGATAGCCGATGGTCGGGATCGCGCGACCGACGAGCCTGCCGCCTCCGGGCTGGCGAACATCGAAAGCGTGCCCGTCATCGGATGGCTTCTCGACCAGCATGAGGCTGAGGCCGCGATGACCGAGCGAACGATCCGGGTTGGTGCGGGCGACCACCATGAGGAGATCAGCCTTGCCGGCAAAGGTACACCAGGTCTTGGCACCGTTGAGATGCCAGCCGCCATCGACGCGCGTGGCGCGCAAGCCGAGCGAGGCGACATCGGAACCATGGTCGGGTTCGGTGATCGAGATCGCGCAGAGGATCTCGCCACGCGCGATCGGCGGCAGCCAGCGCTCCTTCTGCTCCGGTGTGCCGCCGGCGAGCAGAGCGCGGCACAGAATTTCCGGGCGTGTGATCAGGCTGCCCGCGGCGCCGAGCGAGGCCTCCGAAAGCGCCTCCGTGACGACAAGCATTCTCTGGGTGTCGTCCTCCGATTGCTGGGCCGTGCCGCCGAATGCCTCGGGAATTGCGAGCCCGAAAGCGCCTATCTCGCGCAACCCGCCGAGGATATCTTCTGGCACCGTCAGGTCGTGGCGATGGATCTTTTCGGCGAGCGGAACGACGACGTCCGCAGCCAGACGGCGGACGCTGTCCTGGACCGCGAGATTGTCGTCCGAGATCAGGGAGCCGCCGAGCTCGCCGTCAGCCTCCGCCACACCAACTCCGACAGCTTCAAGCATCGCCGGAGCCGTTGCGAGACGACGCAGAGCGATGAACCTTCTGTCCGCTCGTAACGCGCCCGTTGGGTCCTGCGCGTCGAGATCGAGACAGATCGTATCGAGCCGCTCCATCGTTGCAACGATCGCGTCGACCACGAACACGAGACCCAGGGCTGTTTCGAAGCCATCGCGCGCCAGATCGAGGGAGGCGAGCACGGCTTGCGCCGCGAGCGTATCCGCCGACGTCCACGCGAGCTCGAACGCTGCGACCTGCCGAATATCGAGGCCCGTCGAGAGGCCTCCCCCGGCCGATTGGCACAGATGCGCGAGAGACCCGGTCACGCGATCGAGCGACCGGCGAAGCGCCGCGACGCAATGGAGGGCGTCGTCGATCGCGGTCTTCCTCTGTTCGCGGGTCGCGAGAGCGCTCAACGCGGTCATGCCGCCCCCGCCTCCAGCAACGCCACCGCCTTCCTGACCGCCTCCCGCGCGGTCTAGGCACAAGCCTGCGTGCCACCATCGCCATAGTCCTTCACGGCGTCGCCGACATGCCAGAGATTGACCAGCGGCGTATCTTGCGGCAGGTCGAACCCGGCGCAGGAGCGTTGAGCCGGCCAGTCGTTGCGCATGACGCGGATGGACAGCATCTTCGCGTCGGCAAAATCGGCGAACAGCGAGCGCAGATCCGCGAGCGAGGCCTCGATCTCAGCCATCTCGTCGAAGTCGCCGATCGCAGGCTTGGGAACGGCGTAGGCGACATATTGATACCAGCCGGGCGGCGCGAGCTCCGGGCAGGTCGCCGTCAGCTCGCCCATGTTGCAGAGCCGCTGGGTCGCGCCGAAGGTCACAAGACCGGGCGCGTCGATGAGGCGCTTCTTCGTCGCGAAGTTAATAACGATGTTCGCCGACGAGCGCATCTGCGTGCGCGCCTGGTTGATGTAATCCTCTCCGAACGCCTCGGCCCCCGGCAACGCAGCGGTGGCCGCCGGACCGATATTGCTGATGACCGTCCTGGCGCCGACACGAAACCTCGTGCCATCGCGCTCGATGTCGAGCCCGATCACCCTGTCGCCTTCCACCTGCAGCCCGGCGACCGATGCATTGAGCCAGATATCGCCGCCGGCACGCCGGATGCCGTCGCCGAGGTCGTTCCATAGCCCGATGGTGCCGCGCGGACAGAACCCGAAGCGCTTGAAGGCACCCTTGACGGCGAAATAGGTCAGGAACGCGCGCGCCGGCAGCTCATCGGCATTCGCGGCAAAGATTGCGGCACAGAGGTTGCGGAAGATCGCGTGCACGGTGGCGTTCGACGTGTAGCTCGACAGCCATTCCGCGGTCGACAGCTTCGCTTCCGGCAGATCGCCGTTCCGCGCGTCGGCAAACTTGGTGCCGATCTTGGCCGCCTGCCTGGTGAAGGCGCCGAGCAGCATGCCCCAGCCGCCCTTGGCGGCATTGATGATCTTGCCATCCACATAGAAGACCGTGGCCGGCTTCGGCTCGCGTAGATCGAGCGGCACACCCAACAGCGCAAAGCTCTCCTCGAAGACTCCGCCGAGCTCGATCGCGATCGCTCCGATGTTGACGATGTGGCCGTCGATCTCTTCGCTCGAGGCACGACCGCCCAACCGTCCCAGCCGCTCGACCAGCAGCGTCTTGCGACCCGCTGCCACGAGGCGCGCGGCGGCGGTCATGCCGCCAGCACCGGCGCCGATCACGACGGCGTCATAGTGATGAAGGTCGTCATTTGCGCTCATGGCAGGTTTCCTCGGTCGTTTGAATTCATCGTTGGCCACCGTGCGGTTCCGACACCTCGGCACCCGCTCGCCGGCTTTACCGGTTTCGTCAGACCGCAAGTCCTGACGTTCGCAAGCGACCGGCGGGCGCGGCGTGCTGCACGCTCATCGCGGAGCCTCCGGGGTGAGCAGGGAAACTCCGAGCGCCGCGCGTCGCGCGATCCACGGGCTTGGGCGGTATCGCGGATCGCCGGTCGCCTGCAGTTGCCCGTTCAGGATCTGCAGGATTTTGGTGGCACCCATGCGGTCGCCCCAATGCAGGGGCCCGAAGGGATAGCCGAGCCCGATGCGCACAGCCGCCTCCAGATCCTCGACCTCAGCGATCGCGCGCTGCGCGATGTTGGCCGCGATATTGACGATCGTGGCGATGACGCGTTGGGCGATGAAACCGATGCTGTCGCCGATGACGCTGACCGGGAACCTCGTCGCTTGCCAGCAGGGCATGCGCGGCGTCACGGACCGCAGGCGTGGTGGTGACCGTCAGCATCATGGTCCTGCGCCGGACGAACGGTGTTATCGGATCGACGGCGACCGATCGTGACGGGTCAAGTCCGAGCCGGAGCGCAGCGGACGTGGCGTCCTCTCCAATGGGCTGGACCACGCAAATATCGGCCTCGGACGCGGACAAACGCCGCCTGGCTCCTGTGTTCTGCACGAGGCCTGCGAGTGCGTCACCGTCGGGCGCATCGGGATCGACCCACACGGTCAGACCGCCCGGCAGGGAGGGCGCGGACCTGCGCGCGGGCTCGACCTTCTGCCCCTTCTCGTAGCGATACCATCCCTCGCCGGTCTTGCGACCATAGAGTCCGGCCGCGACCCGCGGAGGCACCAGCGACGACGGGCGAAAGCGCGGCTCCTCCTGGAACTGCTCGTAGATCGACGTCATCACCTTGGAGGATACGTCGAGGCCCGTGAGATCGAGCAGCTCGAACGGGCCCATGCGAAAGCCCAGGCCTTCGCGCAGGACGTCGTCGACCTCCGACGGGGTCGCGACCCGCTCCTCGACAATCCGCAATCCCTCGGTGTAGAGGCCGCGGCCTGCATGATTGACCAGGAAGCCGGGCTGGTCGGCGACCACGACGGCCTTGTGCCCGGCGCCTTCGACGATGGCGCGCAAGGTGGCGACGACCAAGGGCGCCGTCCGCACCGCCGCGATAATCTCCGCCACCTTCATCAAGGGAACGGGATTGAAGAAATGGAGACCTGCGACGCGCTCGGGGTGCCGACAGGCTGACGCAATCTCCGCGACGATCAGCGACGAAGTGTTCGTGGCAAGGATGCAGTTGTCCGCGACGATACCCTCCAGCCGCCCGAACAGGTCGCGCTTGACCGCGATATCCTCGATGATGGCCTCGATGACGACGTCGCACCCTGCAAGGTCCGTGAGGGCCGCGCAGGACTTCGCGCGGGCGCGGATGCCGTCCAACGCGTCGGAAGCAAGCCTTCCCTTCGCAACAAGGCTCTCGAGCGTCGCGAACACCGCGGCAACGCCCTGAGCAGCGGCGTCGAGCTTCTCGTCGAAGCAGAGCACGGTATGTCCAGCCTGGGCGAAGAGCTGAACGATCCCGCGCCCCATTGTGCCAGCGCCGACCACGCCGATGTGCAGGGCACCGGATCGGCGAGGCGCATCTGCTTGCCCACTCATGCCCGCTCCTTTGCCGCAATCCCCAGGAAGTCGGGGGCGCGCTTCGCCATGAAGGCGGCATAGCCTTCGGCGAATTCCGAACCGGTCAAGCACACCGCCTGGTCACGCACCTCGCGCGCCAATTCGTCCTCGAGCGACCGCGACGGATCGGTGAGCCGCTCGCGCGTCCGTCGCAGCGCCTCGATCGGAAGCTGCGAAAGGCGCAACGCCTCGATGATCGCGGCATTCATGATGTCGTCATCCGCTACGAGCTGATCGGCAAGCCCTATGGTGAAAGCTTGCTCGCCGGTCACCGCTGCCGGCGACGTCACGAGCCGCCAGGCAGTTACCTTGCTGACGCGCTGCCGCAAGGTGAAAAGCTGTCCCCAATCCGGCGCAAGCCCGAGCCGGAGGAAGGGAAACAGAATCTGCGTCCGTCGCCCGGCGACGATGTGATCGCCGAGCAGGGCCATGCCGACGGCCGCGCCCGCCACCACGCCCTCGAGCGCACTGACGATCGAGAGGCCGGATTCCGCAAGGGCGCGACAGACGGCATGAACGTGCCGCATGCGTGCCTCCGCCTGCGCGTGGTCGAGATTCGCCATGGTGGGGAGGTCGCCGCCCGCCGAGAAGACGCCGTCAACGCCGCCGAGCACCAGCGCGCGGACCGAGGGATCGCCCCGCAGGCCGCCGAGCGCATCGATGAATCCCTGCCTGACGGCGTGATCGATCGCATTGCGCTTGGCGGGCCTATTGATGCGCAAGCGCGCCACCGACGGCGCCGGCCTGTCGAGGAGAACGACCTGCTCCACGATCTCAAACTCCCTCGCGGCCGATGATCGAGACCGAGCACACGTTCTGCGACGGCTGGCCGCCGAGATTGTGGATCAGCCCCAGGCTCGGATCGGCGAGCTGACGCGCGCCAGCACGGCCGTTGAGCTGCAGATAGATCTCGTAGAGCATGCGAATGCCGCTCGCGCCGACCGGATGACCGAAGCACTTCAGTCCGCCGTCGATCTGGCAGGGCACGCGACCGGAGGCATCGAACTCCCCCTCAAGCACATCCCGCACCGCGCATCCTTCGTCCGACAGGAACAGGTCTTCCATCGTGACGAGCTCGGTGATGGAGAAGCAGTCGTGTACCTCGGTCATGCTGATCTGCTCGCGCGGGCGATCGATGCCGGCCTCGATATAGGCCTTCTTGGCCGCGATCCGAGTCGTGTGAAAATAGCTGCCGTCCCAGCCGTTGCCCTGGAGCTCCCATCCGTTGGAGCAGGCGATCTGGAGCGCCTTGAACGTCACCAGATTGCGCTTGCCCATACCGCGCGCGATGTCGGGCGTCGTGACGATGACAGCCGCAGCCCCATCGGACACGCCGCAGCAATCGAACAAGCCGAGCGGCGCGGCGATGGTCGGCGCCCGCAGGCACTGCTCCTCGGTGATCGTCTTCTGCAGATGCGCCTTCGGATTCTTCGCGCCGTTCTCGTGGCTCTTGACCGAGACGTGGGCGATGGCGCGCTTGAGCGTCTTCGGATCGATGCGGTGCTTGTAGCGATATGCGGCAGCGACCTGCGCGAAATTCGCGGGCGCAACCGCGTTCGGGTACCATTGCGGGATATAGGTTCCGACGGTTGCGACCGGCAGGCCGCCATATCCGGTGTCCTTCAGCTTCTCCACGCCGACCGCGAGCGCGATGTCGCAGGCGCCCGCGGCCACTGCGTAGACGGCAGCGCGGATCGCTTCCGAGCCGCCGGCGCAGAAGTTCTCGACGCGCGTCACGCCGATGTTCGGCAGCCGCAGCGCGATGCTCATCGGCGTTCCGCCGCGGCCGGTTCCGACGTCGTCCATGTGGGTGGAGAACCAGGCGGCGCCCAATTGATCGGGCGTGATCCCCGCATCCTGCATCGCCTCGCTATAGGCCTCGAGCATCAAGTCCTCGGGGCTCGCCTCCCAGCGCTCCCCGAAACGACTGCATCCCATGCCGAGGATCGCGACCTTGTCTTTGATGCCACTAGCCACGTTTGCCTGCTCCTTCAATTGCCGTTCGTGATCGCGCCCGATGCGTCGCGCGCCGGCGTTGCCTTCCAGAAATACCGCGTGTAGCCGCGGACCGTGTCGACGTCCTTGATCCTGAAGACCATCTCCATCGCCGTTCCGGAATCGACTTCGCCGACGTCGAGATCGGTGAAATCCATCAGGATGCGGCCGCCGCCCTCGAAGTCGATCTGACCGTAGTGATGCGGCGGCGACGGATGGTAGGAGAGATATTCCGCCGACCAGCTCAGGATGTGGGCCGCCCGGTCTGCGAGCTTGTAAGGCTCCTGCGTGTCCTGCAGCGGCGCGCCGGGATCATAGGATAGGCGCGATGGCGGAAAGTGGACGCTGCCGGTGACGCGGCACTTGCCGGCTACGAGGCCAAGCAGCGCCGTGCGGTTGCGCCATGCCGTGCTGAGCGCGGTCTTGCGGTCCTGCTCGCCGCGCATTCCGCGCTCGAGCTGGAGCTGGCCGCCGAACGAGAGAAAGCGGGTATAGTTGCGGTCTTCCTTGCCGCGCGAGAGCCAGCTCGAAACGCCACGCGCGGGCTTGAAACCGGTGATCAGCGGCGTGGCCCGCAGCACGATCGCCTGGGCTCCGCTGCCGAATTGCGCGAGCACGATGACCTGACCGGGCCGGGCCCGTTCGAGAACATGCGCAAGCATGATGAGCCCGTGCGCCGCGCCGCAGTCGCCGATGCGCTCCATCATGGACGGTGCGATTGCGTTACCGCGCACGCCGCAGGCCTTGGCGACCTGCGCATCCATGCGCGAGAACGACGTCGGAAAAATGAAGTGATCGACCTTGTCGGCGGTGACCCCCGCTTCCTTCAAGGCTGCGGCCACCACGCGCGGCACGAGCTTGCTGATGCCCTCTTCGCGGACCCAGCGTTCTTCCCACTGGTAGTCGATCTCCGAGCCTGTTGCACGGAAATGGTCGACGAAATCGACCGACAGCGTCGCGGATCCGACCAGTTCCGCGAGCACATTGTTGCGGCCGATCAGGAGTGCTGCCGCGCCATCGCCATAGTCCAGCTCCTGCGTGCTCGCCGCACGCGTCCTGCGCCGGTCGGCGGCCAGTACGAGGACATCGCCCTTATAAGTGTTGCTGCGCGCGATCGCCTGCGAAATGGCGGAGAGGGCCACGCGCTGCGTTCCCCCGAGATCGGTGGCCTCGACCGTATCGTCGAGCGTCAGCGCGCCGGAAACGATCGCCGAGTTCAGCCGCTCCGCGAATGGCGGCGTGTTGGTGGCGAGGAGAACGCAACGAACGTGCGATCGGTCCTCCGATGGTCCCAGACAGTCGCGTGCCGCCGCGACCGCCATGGTGACGCTGTCCTCGTCCCAGTTGGCAAAGGCGCGCTCGCCCTTCTGGCTCGCGAACTGCGGAGCGTACCAGGCGTTCGCCTGAGCTACGGCCTCGCGTGAGAGACGAAGGCGGGGGATGTAG
This sequence comes from Bradyrhizobium sp. Ses1, assembly GCF_059512365.1. NCBI lineage: Bacteria > Pseudomonadati > Pseudomonadota > Alphaproteobacteria > Hyphomicrobiales > Nitrobacteraceae > Bradyrhizobium > Bradyrhizobium sp. Ses1. The sequence continues at coordinate 27,839 of NZ_JCAMOQ010000037.1, read as the reverse complement.
CCCCCGAACGCGGTGATTCCGATCATGGAGGGTTGCTTCCTGTCTGTACGCTCACGAGATGAGTCGCAATGAATTTGCCGCCGGCTGCCACCGCCTCGCGGGCCTCGGGCAAGTGGTCCGGGAATTGCTGGAAGACGTGAATCATGCCGGGCCAGATCTCCGAGCGGACGGAAGCACCGGCCGCGTTGGCGCGTGCCGCAAAGTCCTCGGTGTCGCTGACAAGCGTTTCGCGCGCGCCGACCTGCATCAGCATCGGAGGCAGCGCGCGCATGATCTCCGCGCTCGCAAGCAGGGGTGACAGCCGCGGATCCTCGGTGCTCACGTCGGGTCCGAGCGCGCCGCGCGCCATCGCAAGGATCATCGGACGCTGGTGGATCGGATCGAGCGCGGCGCGCGACTGGTAGCTCTCGCCCGATGCGGTGAGATCGGTCCATGCCGACATCAGATAGGCCGCGGCCGGAGATGGTTTGCCCTGCTGCAGGCGCGCAACTATCGCCCCTAGAGCCAACGCAGCGCCGGCTGAATCTCCCGCCAGCGCGATACGATCGGCGGGAAGGCCCGACTTCTCCAGCCATTCAAGGACCGCGATCGCATCCTCGAGCGCGGCCGGAAGCGGATGCTCGGGCGCCAGACGATAGTCCACCGCGAGAACCTGGATTCCGGCCTCCGCCGCCAGTCGCGCGATGATCTCCCTGTGAGACGTCGGCGAGCCAACGCGGAAGCCGCCGCCATGAAGATAGACGACCGCCGCATCGCGGCGGGCCGCAGCGGGTCGAACCCACTCGCAGGCAACCGCATCGGCCTGCACCGGCTCGATCGTCGCGGAGACAGAGGAGCTGAAGAGCTGATCCCAATCGGCACGCATTTGCGAAACGGGCGTGTCACGTCGCCAGCGCGAATAGACGCCGCGCACCCGATCGATGACGTCCTGGACGGGATCGCGGCTCACGCTCCGCACCCCATGCCGCCGGACGCGCCCAGCACCTCGCCCGTCACGTAGCCCGCATCAGCCGATGCAAGGAAGGCGATGACGGCGGCGACTTCCTGCGGCGTGCCGAGGCGCCCGACCAGCGTTGCCGAGGTCATAGCCGTCATCAGCTTCTCTCCGCCGTCCTCGACCGCACGCCGCAGCATCGGCGTGTCGACCGGTCCGGGCGCGACGACATTCGCCGTCACTCCCATGCGTCCGTTCTCACGCGCGATCGAGCGCGTGAAGGCGATGACGCCGCCCTTGGCCGCGGCATAGACAGAGCCGCCCCTGGAGCCCAGCCGGCCGGCTTCGGAGGCCACGTTGACGATGCGCCCGTAACGCGCCTGCTGCATTCCCGGCAGGACCGCATGAGTCGTGTTGAGCACCGCGCCGAGATTGAGCGCGATCAGGCGCGCCCAATCCTTCGGTTCCGTCTGCGTGAAGAAAGCATGCTGATCGGCGCCGGCGCTGTTGACGAGAATATCGAACGGATCGCTGTGCGCGAGCGCGGCCGATACCGCGGCGTGGTCCGTCAGGTCCACCGCGACGAATGTCGCGCCGATGTCGCCGGCGATCCGCGCGCCGTTGGCTGCATCGATGTCCGCGATCAGCACGTCCGCGCCGGTCGCCACAAGCCGAGCGGCCGTCGCCGCGCCGATGCCGCTTGCGCCACCTGCGACCAGAGCCCGCCGCCGCTTGACGTTGTCAGCCGCCATCGCCTCAGCGCCCCGTGAATTTCGGCTTGCGCTTCTCGATGACGGCAGCGAGGCCCTCGCGCGCGTCCGCCATGCCTGAGAGAACCTCCTGTGCCTGGTTCTCCTCAGGCATGGCTGCTTCTACTCCCTCACCGAGGCCGTTCCAGAGCAGACGCTTGGTGTTTGCGAGCGCCGCCGGCGCACCTGCGGCGAGTGTTCGCGCCAGCTCCCATGCCTGATCGAGCAATGCCGCGTCGGGCACCATGCGCGTGATGAGCCCCATCTCGAGCGCCTGCGCCGCGTCAATGACCGGGTTGAGCATCAGGATTTCCATCGCGCGGCGCAGACCGACCAGATGGGTCAGCGTCACGCTGACTCCGGCGTCCGGAACCATGGCCACGCGCGTTGCGCCTGCAATGAATTTTGCCGATTGTGCGGCGACGACGAAGTCGGATGCGCACACCAGACCCATGCCGCCACCGCCGGCCGCATAGCCGTGAACCGCCGACACCACCGGCGCTTTCAATCGGATCAGGCCGGTCGCAACCAGTCGAAGATACGCGGTCGCGACGCGAATATAGGCAGGCAAATCCGTGCCCTTGGCGAGGAAGGCGTGGACGTCGCCGCCGGCGCAGAAGTTCGTGCCCTCACCTGTCACGAGCACGGCGCGCACGCGGTCGTCGCCATGCAGCAGCATGATCACGCGATGAAGCTCGGAGAGAAGCTCGACGTTGAGACCATTGGCCTGGTCCGGTCGATTGAGTTTCACATGGGCAACGCCGTCCTTGTGCAATTCTGCAAGGACGGGACCGTCAGCACTGAGGACGTGGTGCTCTGCAATCTCTGTCATGACGCGTTCCCTCAAACCCTGGACATGGTCGCGGTCGCATGCCGACCGGCTGTTATGAATTAATAGTCCGGCCATCCGGTTTATGTCAACGCTGAACGAGACTTCGCGGATGGTATTTGGCTTGCGCGAGAAAGCTGCGACGGTCTCCCGGCCTCTCGCTCTCAAGATTTCCTCGATCTTTGTCCGGATCAGACCAGACCAACGACCGGCGTCTCAAACTCAGACAACGTTGCGCGGACAAAGCATGCTCAAGTTCCGTCAGTAGGCTGATAGGCTGCGCCGTTTCGCAGGAGATCCTCGATGGCGCCGGTCTCGTAGCCGACCTCGCGCAGGATCACGCGCGTGTCGCGACCCGTTGCCGGGGCTGGAGCAGGCAGCCCTCCCTCGGTGCTTTCAAATCGCGGCCCCGGCACCGGTTGCGCTCCGGCCCCCGTTATGGCGAACGTCGCGCGGGCGACATTGTGCGGTTGGAGCGGCGCCTCATTCATCGAGAGCACCGGCGTCACGCACGCATCCGTCCCGTCGAACCGCGCCACCCAGTCGGCACGGGTCTTGGAGCGGAACACGGCGGCGAGCTTGTCGCGCAGCGCCGGCCACGCCTCCGCGCGCCACTGGTCCTTGAAGGCGGGATCGCCGATGCCGCAAATATCGAGCAGGCTGCGATAGAATTGCGGCTCGATCGCCCCCACCGCGACGAACTTGCCATCGGCGCATTCGTAGGTGCCGTAGAAATGCGCGGCCCCATCGAGGAAGTTGGCGCCGCGCTGATCGCACCAATAGCCCTTCGCCGCCATGCCGTAGATCGGAGCCATCAGCAGCGCCGCGCCGTCGGCCATCGCCGCGTCGATCACCTGTCCACGTCCGGTCGCCGTCGCTGCGACAATGGCGGCCACCACGCCGAACGCAAGCAGCATTCCTCCGCCGCCGTAGTCCCCGACCAGGTTCAGCGGTGGTGGAGGCGGCCTGTCGTCCGAGCCCATGGCGTGCAGCGCGCCGCTGAGCCCGATGTAGTTGATGTCATGGCCCGCCATATTCGCGTAGGGACCGTGCTGGCCCCAGCCGGTCATCCGTCCATAGACAAGGCGCGGATTGCGGGCGAGGCAGACCGCCGGACCGAGCCCCATGCGTTCGGTCACGCCCGGGCGAAAGCCTTCGATCAGCACGTCGGCGCGTTCGATGAGGCGGAGCGCCGCCTGCACGCCGGCAGGCTGCTTCAGATCGAGCGCAAGCGATTGGCGGCCGCGGTCGACGAAGCCGTCGTTGCGGAACAGGCCGTCGGCCGCGCTGCCGCGGACCGGCGGCCGATCGACCCGGATCACACGCGCGCCGGCATCCGCAAGCATCATGCAAGCGAACGGGCCCGGACCTATTCCTGCGAGCTCCACCACGGTCAAGCTGGATAGCGGACCCGACATTCGCCCTCCCGAACCACATTGCGACTTCGCGGACAGGCGTTATGAGACCGCGCCCACTACACGCCGCCCGCCTCACATGCGCTTGGCGACTTCCTCGAGCATGACCTCGGTGGCGCCGCCGCCGATGGTCAGGATGCGCGCATCCCTCACCATCCGCTCGATCGGGGTTCCCGACATGTAGCCGATCCCGCCATGGAGCTGCAGGCAGGTGTGCACCACCTCCTGCAATGTTTCTCCCGCGAGCGCCTTCAGCATGGAAACTTCGCGAACGACGTCCTGGCCTTCGTCGACCATCTGCGCACACTGATAGGTCAGTGCGCGCACGCCGGCCGCCTTCGCCGCCATCCATGACAGCTTGTTGCGCACGACCGGCTGCTCCCACAGGGTCTTGCCGAACGCCTTGCGCTGACGCAGGTAGTCGAGGGTCACCTCGATCGCCTTGGAGCACGCGCCGGACACCAGCCCGCCGATGACGAGACGCTCGTTTTGGAACGTGCTCATGATGTAGTAGAACCCGCGGCCTTCCTCGCCGAGCAACGCGTCATGCGGGACCAGCGCGTCCTGGAAGAACAGTTCCGAAGTGTCCGAGCTCAGCCAGCCATGCTTGCGAAGCTTTCCGGAGATCGAGAAGCCCGGCGTGCCGCGCTCGACGATGAAGAGTGAAAGGCCGCGCGCGCCGCGGGCGTCCGGATCGGTCCGCGCCGCCACGACATAGATGTCGCCGAGCACGCCGTTGGTGATGAAGGTCTTCGAGCCGTTGATCACCCAGCCGGCGTCGGTCCGGGTGGCGCGGGTCTTGAGCCCGGCCACATCGGACCCCGCGTTGGGCTCCGTCACGCAGACGACGCCGACCTTCTCGCCGGCGCAGGCCGCAGGAAGATAGCGCGACTTCTGCGCCTCAGTGCCGCGATGCGCGATGTGAGAGATCGACATGTCCGAATGGACGGTCAGCGAGCTCGCCACGCCGCCGAAGGACGAGCGCGAGAGCTCCTCGGCCAGGATCACCGACGACAGCGCGCCAAGGCCGCCGCCGCCGTACTCGACGGGATGGCGCATGCCGAGCACGCCGAGCGAGCCGAGGTCGCGGAACACCTGCCGGGGAATCTCGCCGGTCTGTTCCCAATCTTCCGCCTCCGGGACGATGCGCTCCTCGACATATCTGCGGATTTGGGATCTCACGAGGACCAGTTCCTCGTCCAGCATCGCAGGTTCGGCAAATTCAAACATGGTCTTCTTCCTCGGGATGCGCAGGCCAGAGCCGGATGGCCATTAATAAACCGACGCGTCGGATTTGCAATAGTTCTGGTCCAATGCGGCCCTGTGGCGCAGGCGCGATGCAGGATGCAACCAGACGCGCGGCCGCGACGCTGCTGTCAGGCGCCTTCCTCGCCCGTGGCAATCTGATGCAGCATGGATTTCGGCGTCATCGCGAGCTCCACCTTGAGCTGCTCGCAGATCGATCGGCGCAGGAACAGTTCGATCTCGCGTGCAACTGCGGGATCCGCCGTCCTGGCATCTTCGCTGCTTGCCCAGAACAGGAGCTCGCCCAGGATGCGATCCCCATCGTCACGCAGGGCCTCGACGGCCGCGGAATCGGCTGTGGCGCCTTCCGCGCGCGGCAAAGCCGGGATCGGGGGATGCCTCATCTTGCCCGCCAGCCGTCCGACTTCGGCGAGGGCGGCGTCCTGGACGCGCACCTGTTCCAGCAACGGGCCGGCTTTCCAATCCGCCGTGAGCTTCAGCCCGTTCAGAGCGAAGATGGTGGAGAATATCTGGCCCCGCACGAATTCGTCGCCACTTCTCGGAAGCACGTGGCTTCGCAACGCTTCGATCATGCCGTCAATCAATCGGTCGAAGGATGCACTCATACCGCGGCCTCGAGCGCCCGGTCGAAGGCTCGCACGATCGAAGCCATCTGACTCGCCATCACGGCCATGCGCATGTCGTTGAACTTGTCCACCTCGAAGGCTCGAACGGCGCGCATTTGGATTGCCGCCGCCTGGTACAGGGCGAATGCCTCGTAATATGCTAGGCTTTTCTCGGAAATCTGCACACCGGAGGCACGCTGATAGCGTTCAATCACTTCGTTGCGCTCCACGACGCCATAGAGCTTCCTGCTTCGGCCATTGAACGTAGGCATCAGCGCCCAAGCCAGATCCTCATGAGGATCGCCGAGATGAACAAGTTCCCAATCGAGAATAGCAGTGATCCGCTGCTCGCGCTCAAGGAAATTTCCGATCCTGTAGTCGCCATGCACAATCGTCCGACGTGGCGGCGAGGGACAGTTGTCGAGCAGCCATCGCCCGCCCCAATCGAGCAGCGGATAGTAGCGCGCGGTCGGACGCGCGAGCGACGCGCACCAGCCGGCGATAGCACGGACCTCGTCGCGTTCGCCGCTCTCCGCATGCAAGGACGCAAGCTCGGTCCCGCGCCAGTCGAGCCGGTGCAGTTCGCCCAGGATCGAGATGAATTGGCCTGCGATGTCGCGCCGATGCTCTTCGCTCAGCTTGCTTCCGGCCCAGGGCGCGGGCACATCGCCTTCGACGTGCTCGCAGACGAAGAACGGACAGCCGAGCGCCGTTCCTTCCTGATCGAACGACACAAGCCCGGGAACAGGGACCTGCGTTCCGTTCAGCGATTGCAACGCATGGACCTGAGGCAGCACCGAATAGGGCGCGAACAGGCCGTTCGGTGGCCCGACCCGCAAGATCAGCCGGCGACTGGCTCCCGCTCCTGCCCGAGCACCGAAGCTGTAGGTGATCCAGGAAAAGCCGGACGACTTGCGCTCAAGGCCTTCGATCTCGACCTCGCTGCCCAACTCTTGTCGGAGATGCCGTTCCAGCGCGGACAGCACTGTAGGCTCGTCGAAGACGATGGCCCCTCGGGCGGAATCTTGCGTCGATTGCGCGGTTCGTTCCTTCTGCGTCACGGCGACCTGCATCAATTCACCGACCTCGTATACCCGCGCCATTTTTCCTCGCGTAGCGCGGACTTCATGATCTTACCCGAGCCGGTTAGCGGCAGCGGCTCACGCCTGATTTCGACCGAACGCGGGCATTTGTAGCCGGCAATCAACGTCCGGCAATGCGCAATCACGGTTTCCGCGTCGAGCGTGAGCCCGTCTTTCGGCACGACGATCGCGTGAACAGCCTCGCCCCATTGCGGGTCAGGCACGGCGATGACGGCGCATTCCCTGACATGCTCGTGCTGGAAAATCGCATTCTCGACCTCGCCGGAGTAGACGTTTTCTCCGCCCGAGACGATCATGTCCTTGATGCGGTCGACGATATAGACGAAGCCGTCCTCGTCCATCCAGGCGCCGTCGCCAGTGTGCAACCATCCATTGCGAAGGACGCGCGCAGATTCCGTGGGCTTGCGCCAGTAGCCGAGCATGACGCCGGCGCCGCGGATCGCGATCTCTCCGACGGTCCCGCGCGGCACTTCCTTGCCTGCGTCGTCGACGATGCGGACCTCGACGCCGGGCGCCGCGCGACCGGCCGATTTCCGCTTCGCCGCCAGGGGCCCCTCGAGCGCGTGATACTCCCAGGGCAGGATGGTCGCCAGAGCCGCGCTTTCGGTCATGCCATAGCCCTGGTGAAAGCGCCAACCCGGCAGCACCTGCATCAGCTTGATGAGAAGCGCGTCCGGCATCGGCGAGGCGCCATATTCGCAATCCTTGACGCTCGAGAGATCATATCGCCCGAACGTAGGATGGTTGAGCAGCATGTTGAGCATCGTCGGCACGAACAGGCAGTAATCCACACGGTGCTCGGCGATCGCCTTCATCGCAAGCTCCGGCTCGAATTTGGGAATGAGGACATGGGTCCCGCCGATCAGTGTCAGGGCGACCATCGGCGAGGCGCCGGCAAGATGGAACATGCCCGCCGAATGAAGATAGCGGGTGTCCTCCTTGAATCGGAGTGCGTAGATCCACACCAGCGATTCATAGATGATGTTGGCATGCGACAGCATGACTCCCTTGGGGAAGCCTGTCGTTCCGCCCGTGTAGAAAATTCCGGCGAGGTCATTGTCGGCGCCAGATGCGTCCTCCATCGGATCCTCGGCTGCGAGCTCGTCGTAGCTCAGCATGTTATTCGGCGGGCGCCCCTCATCCATGAAGACGACGGAGGCGAGCGGCCTTGACTCCTGCAACGCCGTAGCAGTCTCCGCAAATGCGGAATCCACCAGGAGAATTCTAGGCTCGGAATCGTTGAGCGCATAGGCATTTTCGGCAACGGCCCAGCGCGTATTCAGCGGCACTGCGACTGCTCCGGCCCACGCGATAGCATAGAGCGCCTCAATATACAGATCGCTGTTGAACGCCAGGATGGCGATGCGATCGCCGGGCTCGATCCCCAATCGGCGAAAGCCGGCGGCGGCGCCTGCGACCCGGCGGCAGATATCCTTCCAGGTCCGGGACCTGCCGCCGCAGATGGTGCCGACATTATCTCTGCGCAACTGTGCCGCCGAAGTCAGGGCCTGAGTAAGCTTCATGTTTCCTCCGTCAGGGCGATATTGCTCGCCCGTTTTTCCGTGCGCGATCTTTTGAAAGGTCTGCGCTGTCGCAACGGCACCACGAAATGATCCCGTCGCGCAATTGCGTCCTCCCTCGTCGCGCATCTCCAGAAAAAAGTTGATAATCCGTCCGGACGGTCTATTATTGCATGACGGCTTCGGCAGGTAAAGCGTCGAGAGAACGCAGGCCGCGGGCCGTCAGATGGTTCATCGAACGTGACGACATGGGATGGAGGAGACGATGCGAAGGGAAAGGGCAATCCTTACATTGACCGCGTGGACACTCGCGCTCTGCTGCAGCATCGGCGCAGCAACTGCGCAGAAGGCCTACGGGCCCGGTGTCAGCGACAGCGAAATCAAGCTTGGTGCCAACGCGCCCTACAGCGGCCCGGCATCGATCTATGCGAGCTTCCCGCGGACCATGCTCGCCTACTTTGCGGTGTTGAACGAGAAAGGCGGAATCAGGGGGCGGCAGATCAATTACGTGACCCGCGATGACGCCTACAGCCCGCCGAAGACGGTCGAGGTGACGAGATCGCTGGTCGAGAACGAGCAGGTCCTCGCCATCATGGCGCCGTTCGGCACGCCCACCAATGCTGCGATCCAGAAATATCTCAATTCGAAGGGCGTTCCCCAGCTCCTCGTGCAGAGCGGCGGCACGCGGTGGAACGACCCGAAGCAATTCCCCTGGACCACGCCCTACTCGCCGACCTACGTCAACGAGTCGCGCATCATCGCGCGTTACATCCTGCAGACCAAACCGAAGGCCAAGGTCGGCGTCCTCATGCAGGCCGACGACATCGGAAAGGACTTCCTGCTCGGCCTGAAGCAAGGGCTTGGCACGAAGACCGACAAGATGATCGTGAAGGAGGAATCTTATCAATCGACCGAGCCGACGATCGATTCGCAGATCGTCAATCTGAAGGCGTCCGGCGCCGACACGGTTCTGATCGCGGCCCAGAACAAGTTCGCCTCAATGGCGATCCGCAAGATCTACGAATTGGGCTGGAAGCCGCAGATCTTCCTCGGCTCGACGGCCAACTCGATCAGCGGCGTGCTGATCCCGGCTGGGCTCGAAGCCTCCACCGGCGTCCTCACCACCACATCCTACAAGACCCCGAACGATCCGAGCTGGGCCAATGACAAGGGAATGACGGACTATCTCGCCTTTACCGCGAAATATCTGCCGGGAATGGATCCCAACGACGTGATTGCCGTGACGGCATACACGACGGCGCAGTTGGGCGCGATCATCATCGAGCGCTGCGGCGACGAACTCACCCGCGAGAACGTGCTGAAGCAGGCGACCAATCTGAAGGGGATCGAGCTGCCGATGCTGTTGCCGGGAATTTCGATCCAGACGACACCCGATGACTATGCCGCGATCACGGAGCGCCAGTTCGCGCGTTTCGACGGCAAGACCTGGGTGCTGTTCGGCGACATTCTCGGCGCAGGACCGGGCAAAGACTGAGCCGGGGCGATCAATTCACGTCGAAATCGAAGCAAGGACAAGAACAATGCTGACAGCCCAGGACGACCTTATTGGCCATCAGACGCCGGCGCCATTCGCAACAGCCAGCGCGGGCGACGTACGCTTCACCGAACGCTATTGGTATACGGCCCATCCGATCGACGGCAGCGAGCTCCTTCTGGACATCGGGCTCGGCTATTATCCGAACCGTCGCGTGATGGACGGCTTCGCCGGCGTGACCATCGGCCGCAAGCAGCACAATTTTCGTGCCTCGCGCCGGCTCGGCACGCGCCCTCTGGAGACGTCGGTCGGAGGCCTGAAGATCGAGATCGTCGAGGGCATGAACCTGCACCGGCTCACGCTCGCCGATAATCCGTCCGGCATCAGCTTCGCGCTCGAATTCAGGGCAAGCTTCCCGCCGGCGCAGGAGAAGCAGAACTATCGCGAGCGCGAGGGCGTCGTCGAGGAGGATCTCGCCCGGGTCTCGCAGTTCGGGCGCTGGCGCGGCTGGATCGCGGTCGACGGCAGGCGCTTTGAGGTAACACCGGAGACCTGGTGGGGGCAGCGCGACCGCTCCTGGGGCCTTCGCTCGGAGATGCGCACCGACGAGACGCGGCCGCCGGTCGCCACACACCGCAATTTCTTCTGGACCTGGTCGATGTTCCAGTTCGAACGATCGGCGCTGTCGGTCTTCGTGAAAGAGCGAGCGCCCGGCAAAGCGCACTACCTCTCGGGCACCGAATTCCGCCGCGAAGCCGACGGCTCGATCTCGCATCGCGACGTGACCGCATTCGAGCACGCTATCGAATGGAATGACGACAAGCTCGGTCAGACCATTGCCGCCGCCGATCTCACCTTCAAGTTCGATCGCGGCGAGCCCCGCCATGTCCGGATGGTCGGCCTGCGGACCCGCTTCTATCTCAAGGCCGGCATGTATGGCGGCCTGAAGGGATGGACGCATGGCGATGATCGCGGCGAGCAGCACGCCGCGCACGATGTGTGGGACCTGGACGATGCCGCAACGCGCGCGACGGCCCGCACCCTGTCAGATCATGTCGTCAGACTCGATAGCGGCGGCGAGACTGGCTTCGGTATCAGCGAGTACGGCGTTGCCACAGGCTATCCGCTCTATCCGGCGCCGCAGAAATTCCCGGCGCTGTGACAATCAGGCACTTCCGCAGCGCGGCCTATTGAAGCGGCGCGAGCAACCACTTTCTCCCGAGAGAGACTTGGCGAGGACGGCTCTGCCGGGCTTGCCATCTTTTGTTCGATCTCGGTCACAAAGATGATGGCGATGCACGATGAGGCCTACGAGCCGTGGGACGAAGTCAACATCGAGGCCCTGGTTTCGCTCGAACCGACCGGACCGGGTCGCTACCGTAGCTGGTTCGGTGATGGCAATTTGAATGGGCGCTCCTACGGCGGCCAGATCCTCGGGCAGGCGATGATGGCCGCCACGCTGAGCGTTCCGGACGATCGACCCGCATCCCTGCTGCAACTCCTGTTCCTGCGCGGTGCCGATCCCGGCCAGCCGGTCGAGTTCGAGGTCAACTCCCTCCAGGATGGCAAGCGGTTCTCGTCCCGCCATGTCCTTGGCGTCCAGGGTGACGGCCGTCTGGTGCTGGATGCCCATGCGACATTCTGCGCGCCACAGCCCGGGCCGCGACACGCAATCTCATCGTCGGCGTCAGCAGAAGACCCCGAGAGCCTGCCGGAATTGACGACGATTCCCGATGTCCTCATGCGGCAATTGCGGCCGCTCGGCCCCTACTCCCGCCATGTGAAGCCGAGCATGGACTTTCGCATTCCCGACATCGAACGGCAGCTCTCCGAAGCGACCGCGCAATCCCGCCTCAGATTCTGGCTGAGGGGCCGGCAACCCCTAACCGCCGGCTCGCGGGCCCAGCAGGCCGTCTTTGCCTATCTCTCCGACTGGTGGCTCAATTTCAGCAGCGTCAGCGGCCACCTGCGCAACCTGCAATCGAAGGAGCCGCTCTATCTCTCGAGCCTCAACCACTGCATCTGGTTTCACCGCGCCTTCTCGCCCGATGGCTGGATGCATTTCGACACAGAGAGTCCCTGCGCCGAGGGAGGGCGCGGATTGTCCATCGCGCGTATCCACGATTTTACCGGAGCGATGATTGCGACAACGATCCAGGAAACTCTCATGGTGCATCTAGCGGAGTCCTAAAGGCGAGCGACGCGCACCATCGTCTTCAAGGACTGAATCTAGCCCACTCGGGGCGAAACGCGGCGCCCCGCCTCAAATACAAAGGATCGGTCGGAGCCAAGCTCCAGCGCAAGATTACGCGCGCGAAGTTTCAGGTGAATCAAGACTTGCGTGCACAAATACCGTTTGACCACTCTCAAACGGTTTTTCTGGCTAGGTCATTGATTTGGCGGGCGCACCAGGGCTCGAACCTGGGACCCGCTGATTATCTTTGATCTTCAGGCGCGCAGGGAGATTGGCGCATTCCAGCCCGAGTCCGGCTGGGCTAAGGACTATAGCCTTTCGCCAGATGGCCAGACCGTCACGCTCGGCTATCACGACGGCGGACGCTTTACGTATCGGACCGATGGGACATTTCTGGATCGCAACTTATGGCTGGCCAGCGGGCTTCATCTGCCCGGCGCGATCATCACCTCGTTCGGTTTCGCCATCGTCGAGGCGCTGGTCCAGTTCCTGGCCAGCGCGCGATGGGGTTTCCCTGCTCTGCTCGCCATCGTGATCCTGGTCCTCATCCGCCGGCCCGGCGGATTGTTCGGCCGGGTCGAAGTGCGGCGTCTGTGAGGTCCATGTGAAACGCGAAGATCTCGCCCACCTCCTGGTCTGTGAATAAGCGCCGAACTTTGACCCCTAAGGGCTTCCAACGTTGACCCTGCACGACATGAATTTTCCGGCGACGGTTCAAAGGTTTCGATATTATCGGCTGGGGTCAACCTCGGCGCCGATAGGAGGTCAAACAGCGCGCCGAATTACAGCGACAGGCAATCGCGAATTTTTCTGGAATAGGCCGCATTCGATCGGCGGCGGTCGGATGCGCGGCGATGATGTTCCATAGAGGTTGATTTTCTGCCGACCGAACTTCACCGAAACACGCGGGCACCTTGTCATGGCCCCTGGGGCGGGTTCGTCGCAGCGGTGGTTATCAGCAAAACCTAGTCGGCGATGCTGATGCGAGCATCCGTGATGACCTTGGACCAGCGGTCAACTTCGGATGAAACGAGTTTCTTCAAGTAGGCCCGCGATTGATTTTCGCGTGCAGGAACGACGGCTCCCAGCTTCTCGAGACGATTGACCGTGTCCTGATCGGCCATGGCTTTCTTGTATGCGTCCTCCAGCTTGTCGATGATGTGGGCCGGGACGCCCTTCGGTGCGAAAACCGCCGTCCATGCATCTGCCTGATACGCTTTGAGGCCGCCTTCTTCGGACGTAGCGACGTCGGGCAGGACTTTCGACCTCTGCGAGGACGCGACGACGAAAGCCTTCACCGTGCCTGCCGAGACCTGCGGCGCGACGGTGATGACCTGATCGCAGGAGTAGTCGATCGCTCCGGACATGAGATCGGTCATCAATGGACCATTGCCGCGATAGGGCACTTCAGTTGGTTTGCTGCCGACCAGGATGTTGAGTAGGGCGCAAGTCAGATGGGCGTTCGAGCCGACGCCGGAGTGACCAACCTTGAGGTCCGCGCCTTTCTGCTTCATGAGCGCGATGAACTCCGGAAAGGTCGCGGCGGACAAATCTTTTCGAGCGAAAACGACGATCGGTGCGGACGCGGCGAGACCGATCGGTTCGAAGTCCGTACGTGGATCGTATTTGCGCTTCTCGTACAGCGCGAAAGATGAGGCGTGCGTGCCCATGTGCCCCGTGAGCAAGGTGTAGCCGTCGGGCGCTGCCTTCATCACACGGATCGATCCGGTCGTGCCGCCAGCACCGGCCACGTTCTCAATGATAATGGGCTTTCCCAACTGCTTGCTCATGCCTTCCGAGACGATCCGCGCGATCACGTCCGTGGCGCCGCCGGCGGCGAACGGCACGACCATCGTGATCGGCCGAGTGGGGAAGGAGCTCTCAGCGTAGGTCGCCGATGCCATCACTGAAATCAGAACCGAGAATCCGGCGGTCAGAATCGTCCTAACGATCATTTCTACCTCCCTTCTTTTTTGGTTTCGGCGGGGCGCAAATTGATCGCGTCCCCGCCGACCTTGTCAGGTCACACTAGGATAGGTTCTGGCGGTCAGAACTATTTTCTCGACATGGTCGCATTCGTCACCGGCGATGGCTGGTCCCAGTTAGTTGATCCGGCGCTTCCAGCCGACGTCAGGCGAGGGCCCGGATCGCCTCGGGCATGGCTGCGATGGTTGCGCGCGTCATCTCGGCGCACCCCGATCCACCCTTGAGTTCGATGGGGACGTTCCCGGCAGCGAAAGCGGCTTCGATGGCGCGCTCGATCAGACGTGCGCGCAACTCCAATCGCTGGTCCTCGTATTTGTCGGCCAGCCAATCCAACATCATTGCGCCCGAGAGGAACATGGCGCACGGGTTCGCCTTGCCCTGTCCGGCGATATCCGGCGCCGTCCCGTGTGCAGGCTGAAACAGTGCATGGTTATCGCCGATGTCCGCCGAGGGAGCCATTCCCATGCCGCCTACAAGCCCGGCAATGAGATCCGACAGAATGTCGCCGAACATGTTCTCGGTGACGATGACATCGACGGTCCAGGGCGCCTTGACAAGCGTGAGCGCCATCGCATCGACGTAGGCATGGTCGCTCGTGACGGCGGTGTGCGATGCCGCAACTTCGTCGAACACCTTCCGAAAGAAGGCCATCGAGCTGAAGACGTTCGCCTTGTCCACGCAGGTGACGCGCGCTGATCCGCGGCGGTCCTTGCGGCGCTTTGCGAGCCGGAAGGCGTATTCGCTGACGCGCGCCGTCCCCTCGCGGGTGATCCGCATCGTATCCAGGGCCTCGCGATCCTCGATGACGGTACCTGTACCGCGTGCGTAAAAGAGGCCCTCAGTCTGTTCGCGGACGAGAACCAGATCGGTTTGGCGCGATCGGTCGTCGCTCAGGATTTGAGGCAAACCCGGAAACCAGCGTATGGGCCTGATCCCGGCATAGAGGTCGAATTCCATGCGCAGGTCGAGTTGCGGAATGATTTCGGTGCCATCGGGCAAGCGCACGTCCGGCCATCCCATCGCACCGAACAAGATCGCGTCGGCCGAGCGGCATGCGTCGATCGTGGATTTCGGCAATGCATCGCCGCTCTCGAGGTAATATTGCGCTCCCGCATTATGCGTCGTGAGCCGAAGTTTAGGGCCCTCGGCGACGTTCTCGGTTGCCGCGAGCAGTTCGATGCAGGCCGCCGCGACCTCGCGTCCGATGCCGTCGCCCGGAAGAACCGCAATATCGAGCGTGTCGTTGTGTGTCGCCATGTCGAACCTCCATGGTGGTGAATTCAAATCTGGTTCAGGCCCACTCGCGCCAGGAGAGCGAGCAACTCGCGGCCCGCGCGTTGCCTGTGAGACCTGTGAACGTTGTGCGCGGCTTCAGGATCACCTCGGCGGATTGCGTCCACGAGTGCAGAATGTTCTTCGGTCGATGCCGTGGGGATCGCGCGCATCCGTAAGGTCACCATGCGTGCCCGGTGAACTCGATCCATGAAGTTCAGGACCACGGCTTCGAGCTTCCGGTTGCCGCAAAGCGCGAGCAGGGCTTTGTGGAAATCCTCGTCGGCGCAAGCCCATGCGTCGAGATCTCCGGCCAAAAGCGCGCGCTCCATCGACGCCGTCGCGGAGACCAACGGGGCGAGGTCCTGCGTCGATAGTGAACGTTGCGCAGCGAGTCCGGCCGCAGTCGCCTCGAGCGAGGTCAGCACCTCATAGATCTCGCGCATGTCATCCGCAGAGACAGGCAGGACGCGCAGTCCGTGACGGGGAACGACGCGTACCAATTCCTCCTGCTGCAGCTTCATCATTGCCTCGCGCACAGGCGTCCGGCTCATCTTCAAGTGATCGGCAATTTCTTGCTCGGTGGCTTGGAATCCGGCGGGCCACGCGTTGTTGAGGATGAGGACGCGCATCGCCTTGTGCGCCGCATCCGAACGACTTGCGCGGGCCCTAGGCGTTGCGACTGTCGCTGAGTTTCCAGAACGAGGAATCCGGGCCCTCACCTTCGGAGCGGACTTGCCGCGGGTCTCGTGTGTTGTCGGCGCACGGCCGCGGCGTCCTGCTGATGTTCGAGACGAAGCCATTCGAGCCATCCGGTGTCTCTTTACCGTCACATTATGCATGCGATAACGTATACGTAACTGGTGACTCCGGCAAGCCGCTCGAGGCGGTGGCTCCGGTGCCGATTGAAACGAGGGCAGGTTTCCGCGAGAAAGTATTCGACGGAGCCTCGACGTTACGAGGCGGTCTCCGCGTCCAAGGAAGCGTCTTCGCCCCAATGGCTCATCTCGATCTCATTTCATTGCGGCTGTTCGCTTCCGTGGTTGAGCACCGCAACATTGCTCAGGCCTCTCGCGCGAACAACATCGCTGCGTCGGCCGTCAGCAAGCGGGTGGCCGATCTCGAAGCACGCTTCGGCGTCGCATTGCTGTATCGGCTTCGCGACGGGATCGAGGTCACGCCGGCGGGCGAAGCGCTTTACAGATACGTGCAGAGCATCTCGCGAATTGCCGAGGACATGGATGCCGAACTGAGCGAGTTCTCGTCAGGCGCGAAAGGCCTGGTTCGGCTGTGGGCCAACACCTCGGCGGTGACCCAGTTTCTTCCGGAAGACCTCGCATCCTATGTGGCTCAGTATCCCGAGGTCCGCATCGATCTGCGCGAGGACACCAGCGACAGGATCGTGCAGGCCGTCGGCCAAGGAACGGCGGATATCGGCGTGATATCCGATCAGATAGACCACTCCTCGATCGAGACCCGTTTGTACCGGCGCGACACCTTGATGGTGATCGTGCCAAAGGGGCACGAGCTCGACGGCCGCGACAGCGTCCGCCTCGGTGAAACCGCGTCTTATCAGCATGTCGGGCTGCAGGCGGGCAGTTCGCTCCAGGCGAAGATCCTGACGGAGGCGAAGACTTCGGACATCGACATCCGGATGCGGGTGCAGGTGTTCGGTTTCGACGGCGTCCGCCGGATGGTCGAGGCCGGGCTTGGGGTCGCCGTCCTGCCGGAAAGAGCGGTATTGCCCTATATCGAGAAGGGCGAATTTGCGGCAATGAACCTCAATGAACCGTGGGCGCAACGCTCGCTGCTGGTGGGATATCGCGAATTCCGGTCGCTACCCGTCGTGGCCCGCGCCATGATCGAATGTTTCGCGCCTGGTGAAGTCCCTAGTCCGTAGCCATCGTGATTGGCGTTGGGCGGCGTTCCCATCCAGTGATGCAACGCTTCTTCCGGAAAAGCTAGGTTCGCCCAAAGGCGATCGTCACCGACGGGATAAGCATGATCGAACGAACCAAAATCGGCTTTGTCGGCCTTGGTCAGATGGGGCGCCACGTGGCGCGTAACCTGATGAAAGGCGGAGATCCGACCATCGTTTGCAACCGTAGTCGCGACACCTTCGCGTCATTCGAGAGGGCCGGGGCGAAAACGACCACCAATTATCTCGATCTAGCCTCCTGTTCGGTCGTCTTCCTGTGTCTGCCTGACACTGCGTCCGTTGACGGCATTCTGCTTGGAAGCAACGGCCTTGCGGCGAACCTCGCACTGGGATCGATCGTCATCGACCTCAGCACGAACTCGCATGCCGCCGCTGTTAATTCCATCCCGAATGGCCGCACCCGCCGAAGTCTTGCCGATGGCGGTGAAGCTCGGTCTCGATCCCGACCTCGTCGCCGAAGTCGTCAACGGCAGCACGGGCAAAAGCTACGCGTCGGAGGTCTTCGTGCCGAACATTCCCAAGGGCGAGTTTGAGTCGGGCTATCCAATGAAGGCTGCCTATAAGGACATGATCTGCGCCGCCACGTTGTCGGCCGGGCAGCGCATCCCGCTTCCCGTTCTGGCCGCCGCGACTGCCACCTATCAGCAAGCACTGCAGCAGGGACACGGCAAACTCGATAAGGGCGCGATGATCCTTCCGAACGAAAAGCTCCTGCAGGTCGAATTCCGCATGGAGGATTTTCACGCGGCAGGCGGCGTCGGCGCCGTGTTGCGTGAACCGAAGCCGCTCCTGCATCTGGACACGATCGATATCGAAGGCGTCACTCTTGCGGAGCGCCTCGCGGCGTCGCTGGACTGGATTAATCGCTCGGTCATCCCTAGCGCTGATGATCCCGTCTCCGAGGTCGGCGGCCTGATCGCCCTGAAGAGATCGCTTGCACCGGACGGCGCCATCTTCAAGCGTGCAGCAGCATCGCCGGAGCTGTTCGAGATCGAGGGACGCGCGGTGGTATTCACCGGCCTCGAGGATCTCAGCCGCCGGATCGACGATCCCGATCTCGACGTCAAGGCAGACGATATCCTGGTTCTGCAGAATGCCCGTCCGGGGGGAGCGACCATGCCGGAGGCGGGTTATCTTCCGATCCCCGAGAAACTGGCTCGGCAGGGCGTCAAGGACATGGTCCGCATTTCGGATGCCCGCATGTCCAGAACGGCTTTCGGCACGATCGTGCTGCACGTCGCTCCGGAAGCCGCAATCGGCGGCCGTTTGGGTGCCGTTCGCACGGGAGATTGCATCCGGCTCTCGGTCGCGAACAAGACGATCGCCCTTCCCGTTGACGACAGCGAAATCGCGCAGCCGCTGGCGTCCCATCGTCAGCCGAGCGTTCCGAAACGCGGATACGAAGCGCTATCGAAGCGTATTGCAGGCCGCTCATGGCTGCGATTTCGATTTCCTCGTTGGGGACGTCGAAGGCGGCCAGGACAATCAATCGGAGACGTGCTGATGAACTTCTTCAAGATGTTGCAGACGCGGGAGGCCAATGGTCGGCCCATCCGCGTGGGTCTCATCGGTGCCGGAAAGTTCGGCTCGATGTACCTTGCCCAGGTACTGAAGACGCCGGGCGTTCATCTCGTCGGCATTGCGGACGTTGCTCCGGCACGTGCGATCGAGAACCTCGCCCGGGTCGGTTGGCCGTCCGAACGCCATGCAGCCAAATCGCTCGACGACGCGCTTGGCAATGGAACGACGTACCTGACGGATGATTGGCGCGCGGTCGTGGCCCGCCCCGAGATCGGGATCATCGTCGAATGCACCGGCAATCCGATTGCGGCGATCGAGCACTGCCTCGTGGCGTTCGAACACGGCAAGGACGTGATCAATGTCACGGTGGAAGCCGATGCGTTCTGCGGGCCGATGCTCGCCAAGCGCGCGGAGGCCTCGAATGTCCTCTACAGCCTCGCCTACGGTGACCAGCCCGCGCTTACCTGTGAACTTGTCGATTGGGCACGCGCATGCGGCTTCCCAGTCGTGGCGGCAGGGCGCGGGCATAAATGGCTGCCTGCCTATCGCAAGTCGACCCCGGAGACGGTTTGGGACCATTGGGGCGTCACCGCGGAGCAGGCGGCGCTCGGCGGCATGAACCCGAAGATGTTCAACGCGTTTCTCGACGGCTCCAAGCCTGCGATCGAAAGCGCGGCGATCGCGAATGCGACCGGTCTTGATGTGGCCGATGACGGGCTGAGCTTCCCTCCGGGATCGGTCGATGACATTGCCGCGGCGATGCGGCCCAAGGCCGAAGGCGGCGTGTTGTCGCGCAAGGGACTCGTCGAGGTCGTGTCCAGCCTTCGCCCGGACGGGACGCCGATCCCCAACGATATCCGGAAGGGCGTCTGGGTGAGCTTCGAGGGCGACACCGAATACATCCGGAGATGCTTCAAGGAATATCAGGTGATCACCGATCCGAGCGGTCGCTACATGAGCTCCTACAAGAAGTGGCACCTGATCGGTCTGGAACTGGGCATCTCGGTTGCGTCGATCGGTCTGCGCCGCGAAGCGACCGGCGTGGCTACGGCCTTCAACGCCGATGCGGTCGCGACGGCCAAGCGCGATCTGAAGGCGGGGGAAGTGTTGGACGGCGAGGGCGGTTACACTGTGTTCGGCAAGCTCGTTCCGGCTCGAAAGTCGCTCGCAAGCGGATATCTGCCGCTGGGCTTGGCCCATGGCATCAAGTTGGTCCGCGACATCCGGTCGGACGAGCCGATCACCTGGCAGGACGTTTCGTGGGACACGAAGTTGCCAGCGTTTGCTCTCCGCAAAGAACTCGAAGCCACCTTTGCGAGGGCGAGCGCCGCAGAGTAGGCAAAGCCGAAATCTTTCCGGACAATGGATGCCCGAAAGCGGGCCATGACAACCATCACGGCCCGATTGCTGCACATATTCGTGGCGAATTGCGTCGTTGCCGATTCCGTGTGCGGTCGGTATCAATTTTGCCAACGTGGGGTAGCGCGAGGCCTATTTCAAATGGTTGGCCGACCCTGCCAAATAGTGCGCTCCCGGAGGTGGTGATGAGCGCAGCGACAAACTCCACGACATTTCCTGTCATTCGGCTTGCAATACGGGCTCCGACGCAGCTCCTTTCATTCTGCGCCGATCAACCTGGCTTGAAGCAGATCGATTTTCCCGCGGCCGTACATTTGGTGTCTGACGAGCTTGAGGCGCGTGATCTGACCTTCAGTCTGTCCGTTGGACCAGGGCAAAGCGATTGCTGCTCGAACCGCCGCTTCATCTTTCGCGACGCCGCTGGCGAAACGAGGCTGGCGCGGGCGCGCTCGATCCATGGGATGAGGCCCGCCTCGGTCTTGCGCCGGATCATCAGGTGGAATTCGGCGATGATCTCGCGTGCCTCGACCAGGCTTGGTACGCCGGCCTCGATTGCTATTCGGCGTAGGGTCCGGAGACCGATCGGCGTCTTAAGTGATTGATTGATCTCGCAAGCGTAGGGGTCAATGTTGGGCGCCGCTTCACACCCTGGCGCGTTGACAGGCGAAACGGTACCTGCTGGGCAAAGTGCGTCCCTCAAATTGATCGCCGCTGTCGCCGTTGGGTCTCCCTCACGAATCCGGGGGCCAACACACGTCTGCGCTAGTCTAGTATCCCTCAACCCGAGTACGGCCGGTAGGCCGGGTGATCCTGCTTCAAACGTTGGAGCAAATGCCCGAAGGAAAGACGAGACGGCGAATGCATCGCGAAGCTTGCCATGTCCACTTTTCGACTTTGAGCTTCACGCTGGAGCCGTCGTCCAGATCGAGGTCAATCGCGCGGAATTCCTGCTTGGCTTGGTATTCGGCGCGGGTCCCGACAATCGATGAATAAGACACGCCCTGGCTATGTCGGCCAGAAACAGCCCATTCTCACCGACGAAGGCGATCTCATCGGAGTCCTCTGCGATCGTCTGCACGCCGAGCACGGCCCCTATGCCGGTGGCGTTAGCCGTCAACCAGCCGTTTGCTTTCTCGACAAGATCCGGCCGCACGGCCGCTGATCGAAAGCCGTAGGAGTTTTTCAGGTACTTTTTGGTGCAGAACTGCACGTGATCGACTGGCATCTGTGGACTCCAGCTGACCGGCAGCACGATGATTTCAGTAGGGCCGATAGTTTCAATCCTAGCGCCGTAACGTAGCTCGAGAACGCGCACAAGTCTGTCGTTTGTCATTGAGCCCTCGATGCATGAACGAAGCGCTCAATTAAAATGAGTTGCGAAGAAAGTTGTGGTCCTGTCCTAGCGCTCCAAGCTGAACGATCGTTTTTCGGTCGACGCATCCTGGAACATGTCGATATACTCGGCATGACGCAAGCCACTATGGCGCCCACGCGACGGTTCGCCAGCCTCGGCCCGAAGCAGTTCTCGTCGACGGGCTCGGCGCGTTGGTCTTGGCTTTGAACGTGATCGTGGTTCTGCTTTCGGTCTTCTACCGATATGCGCTCCACGAACCTATCGAATGGGCCGAAGAGGCCGCTCGCGTCCTTCTGATCGCTGTCACCTTCATCGGCGCGGCGTCCGCACTGCGGCGCGATCAACTGACCGGCATCGAGGCGTTGCTCGCGAAGTTGCCGGGCCATATTCACGATTACGGCAAGGCGTCGGTACCCTCATCACAGTTGTGGTGGCCGCGAGCCTTGTGGTGCTCAGCATTCGGCTCGGCTATGCGGTGAGCGGCCAGGAAAGTCCCGGCGGCTACCCGCAGTGGATGTTCGTCTATCCCGTCACCATCGGCGCAGCGGCAATGACGGTGTTTGCCTTGGGCAAGGCAGCCTCAATTCCCATCCGGATCCTCGTCACGGTGCTGGTGCTTTCGGCAGTGGTCGTGGCCATGGTCGTTTTGTTTTCAGGCAGTTCGGGCGGGGGACTGGCTCTTGGCGTGTTGGGAGTTTCCGCCTTCACGCAACTCCGCGTAATAGACTTCGCGCAGGAAGATGCGCTGATGCTCAGGGGCGAGAGCATCAAAGTAAGCGAGGTTCTCCTCTTCCTGCCTTCCTGTCTTCCTGCCTTCCTGCCCATAACGGGTCTTCAGCCAGCCGGCGAGCTCCTGCCTGTAGTTCTTCATCGCCTTGCCCGGCTGACCAGCCAGAGGCTTCGTTGGATCGGCGAGGTTCACAGGGTCGAGATAACGATCACGCACTCCGCCCCAGTTTGCGCCAGCCATGCCCGCAGCCATGACGATAGACGCGCCGGGACGGACGTCGCCGGGAACGTAAGCACCGAGCGAATGGAGGTCAGGCGCTTGTGTTCCAAGGATTGATGACAGAGATGCCTGCTGCATCGAATGCGCTGGCGTCGCGCGTCGCCACGATGAAGTCTCGCGATGCAGCGATCGCTGCGATGTAGCCATCGGGCGTCGGGAAGCCCTTGCCTGCGGCGCGAGCCCTGACTGCCAGATCAGCATACTGGCGTGCGGCGTCAGTATCGAATGGCAAAATCCTGTCCGCGAACAACTCCATCAGGCCGTTAAGCGCCTCAGCCAACCTGTCCTTGCGCTTGCCGGGTGCAAGCGCGTTGATGCCGAAGAGCAACTCGGCGACGGTGACGCTCGATATGTAGATGGTTTCCGCGACTTGTTCATCCAGCCAACGAAGGACATCTGGATTCGGCTGCGGTTTCATCGCCTCCGAGACGACATTCGTATCGAGGACGATCATTCAAAGCTCATCGGCTCGGCAGGTTTCTTCTCGCGACCGCGCGTCAAGGCATCGAGGTCCTCATTCGTAAGCCCGATGCGGCGGCCGAGGTCAGTGAGTGCGGTACCCAATCGGACACGGCGTTCGGGACGGACGGCAGCTTCGAGGATTTCGCGCATCTCGGCCTCGGTACTGCGACCATGATGGGCCGCGCGCACCTTGAGAGCTCGGTGGGTCGCCTCGGAAAGGTTTCGGATTGTGACAGCGGGCACGATGGCACCCCAAAATTGACGATGGCATTGATAGCAATATATATAATTTGCTATCATTTTGCAAGTCGGACGGGGGGCGCTTGCGCCGCATCGGTCTTGAAACTGGCGAGTTCCCAATCTCGACTGGTAACAGCGTTGTCGCCGTCACGGGCAAAAAAGGGCGTCACCTCTTTCGTGCACTTGAGCCGGACCCCAGACATCCTGCTCGTCCACTCGTTGTCCTTTCGAGTTTCGGAGCCGGTAGAGCGCAACCGTTCAGTGCAGAAGTTCAGCACGGGGCCGACGCTTTCGACCCCTGTGTGTACCGAAAACCTTATCCGAGTTGATGACGTAATGGAATCGCCTAAGCTGGCGGAATGATCGGGCTGCTCTGTTTCGTACTGGCCGTCTTGGCTTCGCCCCTCAAGTCGAAGAGCCGACTTGAAGCAGAGAATGCGGCGCTCAGACATCAGTTGATTGTCTTGAGGCGTAAGATGCGGGGTCGCGTCCGGCTCAGCAACGATGATCGCTGGTTCTTCATTCAGCTGTATCGCTGGTTTCCATCGATTTTGCAGGTCCTCACGATCATCCGGCCCGAGACGGTCGTGCGTTGGCACCGGGCCGGCTTTCGCGGCTATTGGCGTTGGAAGTCGCGCCCGATCGGAGGGCGGCCGCCGATCGACGCGAGGCTGCGCGCGTTGATCCGGCGGATCAGCATCGACAATCCGCTGTGGGGTGCGCCACGCATCCACGGCGAACTGCTCAAGCTCGGGTTCGAGGTCGCGCGGTCCAGCGTCGCCAAGTACATGGTGAAGCGACGCGGGCCACCTAGCCAGGGATGGCGCACCTTCTTGTGTAATCACGCGCCGGACATTGCCGCCATGGACTTGTTCGTTGTTCCGACGATCGGTTTCGATCTGCTCTATGCTTTTGTGATCGTCCGGCTCGACCGCAGAGGCCTCGTCTGGATCAACGTCACAGCAAATCCGACGGCGGAATGGGTTGCACGTCAAATCACGGAGGCATTTCCTTGGGATGAGGCTCCGCACCACCTCATCCGTGATCGCGACCGGATCTATGGCAGCGTCGTCACGCGCCGATTGCGCGCCATGGGCATCCGGGACAAGCCTACCGCACCAGCCTCGCCTTGGCAGAATGGCTTTGCCGAACGGCTGATCGGATCGATCCGGCGTGAGTGTTTGGACCACGTCATTGTTTTGGGCGAGGCGCATCTGCGTCGGGTCCTGCAATTCTATGCCGACTATTACAATAACGTCAGAACGCATCGATCCTTGGACAAGGACGCGCCGATTTCTCGCCCGGTTCAGCGAACCGGTGCGATCAGTTCACGCCCCATCCTGGGCGGACTTCATCACCACTACGCCCGAGCTCAAGTTTTCGGTACACACAAGAAGAACGGCTTGAGCGCGACGAAGCTGGCGGCATACAAAGGTCTCATCCACTTCTATCGTCAGCTACTGGGGGCCACATCGGCGAAGGCACTCCACGACTTTCTTACGTCGACGGGAAAGACGGTCCTCGACTGTCGGGTTGTGACCCAAGTGGATACCCCAAACGAGGTGTTGACACTTACGGACGGCTGGTTGGCGACATCGAAGTGACGGTGAACGGCCAGGCGGTAAATCTGAATCACTGGCTGGTCGAGCATGGCTGGGCATATCCTACGTTCTACTCAAGCATGACCAATGACGAAATCAATGCGCTTCTCGCCCTTGCAAAAACCGCACGGTCAAAGAAGACGCTTGTGTGGAAGTTTCTGTCCAATACGATTGGTCCCTTCGATTTCAATCTGCGCGAACCAAAGGTCGGCGACCTCAGCGTGCTGGCCACGGACAAGGGACCTGCCATCTTTCCCAAGCTTTATCGGCGCTATACCAACTGGTCGGCGCGCAAGAAGGCGCAAGTCACAGGTCAGAATTTCCAGGCGTTTCTAGCGGCCGGATCCGGCGGAAGGCCCGACATCTGCTTCGTACTCGCTGATTTCCTGGCCACTGGCGTCCATTCGGCGATTCCCCACAACTTTGCCGACTTTGTGTTGGGCGGGAAGACAACCAAGTTCGCCCCGACAGCTTGGTTTTCAAGGAGGCGCCTTCCACGTTGCTCGGGCCGGACAACAAACCCATCACCCACTTCTGAGTCTAGTACGCGCGATCATCGGCCCAATATCCTCGCGCATGGTCATGATTGACCTCCTTCAAATGTTGCAGGGGAAGGGAGTCCCTGGGCCCGGACCCACCACCAGATCAACAGGGGGAAGTCCGCCCAGGAACCAGACCAGAGTCCGATTGGCGTCGGCCACCAATGGTCTTCAGCCGTCCTCGGCGGAGATCATCGAACGGCTCCGACTGGACCGCCTCGTTGCATCTGGCATCTCTCCTAGAGTCGTGCGAGGTAGTGCGCCAGCGCCGAGATATCGTCCTGGCTCAGGGGATAGGCGACCTCGGCCATCGCGGCTACACCGCCGCCGGATCGAACGCCGGCTTTGTAGTCGTGGAGCGCCTTCGCAAGATACTCCTCGCGTTGACCCGCAATGCGGGCGACAGCCTTGCTGCCAGCGTAGTTGTCGCCGTGACAAGAGGCGCACCGCCCGGCCGCAGCCGCCTTCTTGCCGGCTTCGGTCAAGTCGGGATGATCGTCGGGCACCTTCGCCGCGACTGGATCGGAAGGCTTGAGCGAAGAGAAGTAAGCGCTGAGGTCGCGGACATCTTCGTTGCTGAGTTGTTCCGCGATTGGTCCCATGACCTCATTCTTACGCGCACCGCTGCGGAAGAAAACCAGCTGCCATTGTAAGAACTGATCAGGTTGCGCCGCCAATGACGGCGTGTTCTCGGTGGCGGAGACACCTTTGTCACCGTGACACCCCGCACAGGCCTCTGCCTTGTTCTTTCCGGCCTCAGCTTCCGCCGCAAGGACTTGCATTGGTGCGAAGGTCACTAGTGCAACAAGGACTAGTAGCGACGTCGGTCTAAGACATTTCATCCCGCCGCTCCCTCGTCCGCCAACAGCATCTCGCACGGTCGCGACCCTCCGCTGGTTGACCATTCTGCCGGAAGCGGGCCCGCGAAGCGTATGGCAAAGCATGTTCGCAAACACACACCACGATTTATTCCTTCGTAAGCTCAACAATGGTCCTCTCTCCATTGATGGTCTCCACGGTGAACTCGACCTCGTCGCCATAACGAACTGAATCGAAAAGCAAACCGTCCTGTACCTTGAAGTCCGCAGTCGTGAGAGATGTCAGGCGCACGGTGATCCGATCATGGCGCTGGTCCACCTCCGCGACGACTCCTCGCAACTTTTCTTGCGGCCTAGCTCGGATTGCCAGCGCCGGAGTGAGATCGTCGAATTGGCTCGTCAGGACCTGTTGGTTTGCCTCACGATCCAAACTGATCGCCGGTGCATCAAGAGGACGCGACGCGACATGCGCCGGAGCGAGTAGCGCGGCTGAGATCCCGAGAGCCCGGATGCTGACGCGGCTTATCCGGAGCAGGCTTGCTATCCGGATGCGCGACAGGTTTGCGCAAACGTCGTTATCGCGGGCGAAAAGTGGAATCCGAGAAGAGAAGTTGATGGCAGACATGCGGCGTCCTTGGTGAAGTTCGGACGCGATTCTTGGGCATGTCGCCTCGTGGGGGGATCGCACGCCCCCATAGATCGAATAGACCGATTGCCGTCGCTGCTGTCAATCGGCTGTCAGATAACCAGCAAGACTCCCGAAATCAGCAACAAAGCGAGGACGATCTTTCGGAACATCGCTTCGTCAATGGAGTCAAACAGTCTCAGCCCAAGCCATGTTCCGATTAGCAAGCACGGCAAACCCATCACGAAGAGTTTAACAGTCTCGCTGGTCACCGTTCCCTTTCCTCCAAGCCAGAGCGCTGACATGAGGAAGGTCGTAACGGCAACGGGCTGGAATATTGTGCGTTGAAGGTCCTTGGACCAGCCGCGCAGGCCGCACCAGATCGTCACCAGTATGCCTGCTAAGCCGGTCAGGCCTCCAAGGACGCCGTTGAGGAAGCCAACCGCAGCGTCGGCCGCGCTCCCTCCGGTGGAGATCGGTTTTAGGCTGGGTCGGAGAAGTGCGTAGAGACTGTACGCAGCGAGGAACGCACCAACCGCGATGCGGATGGTTCGAGGATCGGACCAAGTCAAGAGAGACACGCCCGTCGGAACCCCGAGAGCGGCGCCGACGATGAACGGCAGCAATTTGCTCCCATCGAGCGCGCGGCGCAGTCTCCAGACTGAGTAGCCTTGCACCAGAAGACCGAAGCCGACGATCAATGTCGCGCTCTGCAGCGGCGTGAGGATGTAAAGCCATAGCGAAGCCGCCACAAGCCCAAAGGCAAAGCCCGAGAGCCCAGCAACAAATGCACCCGCAAAGGTCGCAAGCAGAAATAGCGGAAGTTCAAAAGTGGGCCCGTCCATGCGCTCGCTCCATAGTAAAGCGAGCAGCGCTTGCATGGGGCCACCATTTTACGGGGAGGCTGCGACGTCCCCGATCAGTAAACTAGGTCGCGTGGACAGTTATCTTAGCCAGAGCAGAGTTGCGGCGATAGCGACGACAGCGAAGTAATTTCGTGCGGT
>NZ_JCAMOQ010000036.1:0-89177 GCF_059512365.1 Bradyrhizobium sp. Ses1 | reverse complement strand
TCGGCGAAGTGCGCCAGCCGATCCCGGCCACACCGGGACAGATCGAGCGCTACGATTGCGAGTATCGGCGCAATGGCACCGCAAACCTGTTCGTCTTCCTCGACGCGCATCGCTCCTGGCGCAAGGTGAAGGTGACCGAGCGGCGGGCTGCGGAAGACTTTGCGGCCTGCATGCGCGACCTCGTCGACATCCATTATCCCCGCGCCGAGCGCATCCGCCTGGTGCTCGACAATCTCTCAACTCATTCGGCCGGGGCGCTCTACCAGGCCTTTCCGGCCGACGAAGCACGGCGGGTACTGCGCCGACTGGAGTTCCACTACGTCCCAAAGCACGCCAGCTGGCTCAACATGGTCGAGATCGAGATCGGCGTTCTCGCCCGCCAATGCCTCGATCGACGCATCGACGGTTTCGCCCGCCTCGTCGCCGAGACCGCCGCCTGGGAGAAACGGCGCAATGCCGACCGCGCCCGCGTCAAATGGATCCAATAAGGCTCGCGCCAAAATGGCGCGGGCCTATCCAAAACCCATCATCGAATTAGGCCAGGTTCAACGAGTCAAAACCTCTGTGCCGAGGTACTAGGATTAAGACGGACAACGAGTCAATACGCGCGTCCAAGGTGCGACGTTCTTGTCGCAAGAGTCTCCCGCATCGACAATCCTGCCGGCGAGAGTGCGCTATCGCGACCTGCGCTTGAGAATGTAGCTGTCCATGATCCAGCCATGCCGTTCGCGCGCCGCTTGCCGTGCGGCGGCGATGCGCGGGCCGACTTCTGCAAGCTCACCGGATATGATGATCTGGTCAGGCATGCCAAGAAAGGCGCCCCACCAGATAAGCAGACCGCTCGCATCCAGCGACTGGAACGCCGCACCGCCATCGAGCATCACGACCACGGTGTCGCTGGCATCAGACCAGCCGCCTTCACGTAAGCGCCGCCCTGTGGTGACCAGGAATGGTTCGCCAATATCGTTCAGCGGCAGCGCATGCGCAGCACACAGCGCCTGGATTGACGTGATGCCGGGGACCACTTCGATCGCCGGCAAAGGATCGAGCCGGTGCGCGATCCGCAAGGAGGAGTCATAGAGCGAAGGATCGCCCCAGATCAGCAGCGCGACGCGCCCCTTGGCTCCAACATGGCGCGCAATTTCGTGCGACCAGGTCGCCGCAACGGCCTCGTGCCAGTCGTCCACGCCCTTGCGATAATCGGCGCCGCCTGCGTCTCGCACCGGCAGGTCGAACTCCGCAATCTGCGTCCGGTCGTTGGTGAGCACGTCTGTGCAAATCGTTCGCCGCAACTCGGCGAGATCGGACTTCACGGTCCCCTTGCGCGGGATCAGGATGAGGTCGGCGGCATTGATCGCGCGAATCGCGGCGAGCGTCAGTTGCTCGGGATCGCCGCAACCGATGCCTATCAGGGAGAGCGTGAGCATCGCTTGGACGGAGGACGGCCGTAACGGCCGCCCTCCAAATGGTCGCTAGGCCGCGTTGTGCAGGCGATCGGTGACGAGACCCTCGGCCGTCACGCCGCGCAGCGACTTCGCCAGCGCCAGCACCGCAAGATCGGCGAGCGGCTCGATCACGATGACGAGCGCGTAAGAGCCCGCGAAGTTCGCGATGTTGGTCGCACCAAAGCCCGCACCATAGAGTGCCCAGAACGCGACCCAGGCCACGATCCCGGACTGATACGCCGTCGAAAGCGCCAGCGCCTGGCGATACTGCAGGTCGACATAGGCGGTGTTGCGCGGAATGATGCGCTGAGCGAGCGCCTGGATCGCAAACAACGGCACCAGGAGCGTAGTGACGTTCATGCCATATTGCGGCAGGTCCGTCGGCGCGAAGAACAGCCCCTGCAATAGAAGGCCGAGCGCCAACCCGAATGCAGCCGGTGCTGCACCGAACAGCAGGAACAACGTCGAGCCAAGGATGAAATGCACCTCGGAAACGCCGACCGGGAAGTGCGGCAACACCTCGAAGAAGGTAAAGACAAGGCCTGTCGTTGCAACCGTCCGCGCGGCAAACGACGCGATGCCCTGCTCGCGCACGGTCTCGACTGCAAGCTTCCAGGCGACGCCGGCTGAGGCAATTCCGGTCGCATAGCTCAACACGAGCTTGGCGCCCGTTACGATTCCCGGTTCGATATGCATGGTCTTACGTCCTTCCTGCCGTCACACCCGACGGCCTTGGCGTCAAAACTTGCAGGGCCGGTCTCCTGGCTCGCGGTTCGAAGCGGGTCTCCGGCCTTCCCAGGCTTTTCAGCCCAGTGGCGGATCGGAGTCCCTCACCGCTTACAGTCGCGGGGGCGGCTGGGGTTTCGGGCGCCGCAACTGGGTCCGCCCACCCCCATTCCCGATTATGCTCCGGCGCTTTGCGCCGTACCGAGCACCATGCTTCTCCTGTGTGCCCCTTTCGAACAGCAGGCGTCAAGGGGCGAACAGGGCCGGCCAGTGGCATCATGAGGGATAATCTCCGGCCAGCGCACCGAACAGGATGACGGCCGCGGTGGTTGCCGCACCGCCCCGCGCGAGCTGTTCGGCAAGCTCCGCGATCGTGGTGCGGACAAGCCGCTCATCGGCACGGCCCAAGGATTCGGCAAACAGCGTAGGAGTATTCGGAGCGAGGCCCTGTTCGATCAGTTTCGCGGCCAAAGCAGGAAATGTGCGCCGGCCCATATAGACCACGGTCGTCGCTTCCGGATCGGCAAGAGCCGCCCAATTGAGATTTTGCGGCAATTCGCCGGTGACATCAGCGCCCGTCACAAACTGCACTCGGCGTGAGGTGTGGCGACGGGTCAAGGGAATGCCGGCCTGCGCGGCCGCGACGCAGGCCGAGGTGACGCCGGGAATGATCTCGTAGCCGATGCCGGCTGCGCGGAGAGCCTCGATCTCCTCCTCCAGCCGGCCGAAAATGCCGGCATCGCCCGATTTCAGGCGCACCACGCGCGCGCCGGTCGCGGCATAATCGACGAGCAGCTGCTGCTTGGTCGAGGGGCGGCCCGCGCGTTTTCCCACCGCGACGAGATTGGCGCCAGGACGCGCGAGATCGAGGATCGCGCCTGACGCGAGGTCGTCATAGAGCACGACATCGGCTTCGCGCAGCCGAGCGGCCCCCTTCAACGTCAGAAGCTCGGGATCACCGGGACCGGCAGAGATGAAGGAGACAAAACCGCTCACCGGTCCTCCGCAATCAGATGGAAGAACGTGCCCGTGGCATGACCACGGCGCGAGCCGGTCTCGGTAACAATTGTGCTGGTCGCGTCACGGACAACCGCGAGCGGCACATCAGGCTGCGCGATGATGGTCGAATAGTGGAACTCGTGGCCGCGCAGGCGTGCGCCAGGTTGATGTCCGGGCATCGGCACAGCAAGCTCGGCAAGCCGATAGCCCAGATGCATCCGGCGTTTTGCAAAGCTCGTCTCCAGGCCGAGCAGGCCCACCATCTCATGGCGCGTGCCGTCCGCGTCGATCAAGGCGTCGCCCAATACCATATAGCCCCCGCATTCGCCGTGCACCGGCCGTGTCTCCGCGAAGGCGCGTAGCGCGTTGCGAGATCGCGCATTGGCTGCGAGGCGGCCGGCGTGCAGTTCGGGATAGCCGCCCGGGAGCCAGCACACGTCGGCGCTCGCATCGGGCCCCTCATCAGCAAGCGGCGAGAAAGCCACGATCTCGGCGCCCGCGGCGCGCCATGCCTCCAACATGTGCGGATAGACGAAGGAGAACGCGGCATCGCGAGCGAGCGCAATACGCTGTCCCGGCGGCGTGATATCGAGGCCGCGCGAGGGCGATTGCGGCGACCAGGCGGACGCCGATTGCAGCACGGCATCGAGATCGACATGCTCGCTGACGAAGCGGGCGGCCTCGCCAATCAGGCCACCGACCTCTGCCTGCTCCTCTGCCTGCACCAGGCCGAGATGCCGCTTCGGCAAATTGATCTCGGAATGGCGCGGCAGCGCGCCGAACACGGCAATGCCGGCGTCCACCAAAGGGCGTCGCACGAGGTCTTCGTGCCGCGGGCTTGCGACGCGGTTGAGCACGACACCTGCAAGTCGCACGCCCGCGCGGAAATCGCGCAGGCCCGCGGTGACCGCCGCGGCCGTCTGGGCCTGACCGGACGGATCGATCACGAGCAGCACCGGCCAGCCCATCATTTCCGCGATATCCGCCGTCGCACCGGTGCCTGAGACGCCGCGCATGGCGACGCCGTCGAACAGGCCCATCGAGCCCTCGGCCAGGACAAGATCGGCATCCGCGCCTCGGCTGACGAGGCGCTCGATCGTAGCGCGCTCCATGGCCCAGCTATCGATGTTGACGGAGACGTGGCCCGTGGCGGCGGCATGAAACGCGGGATCGATATAATCGGGTCCGCTCTTAAAGCACTGCACCCTTAGCCCGCGATCACGATAGGCGCGCGCGAGCGCCAGCGTCAGCGTCGTCTTGCCGACACCGGAGGCCGGCGCCGAGATGACGAGGCTTGCAACCATCACGACGCCTCCGGAAAACGCGGCGCCGGCCCGATCGGCCGGTAGCGGCGGTCATAGTCGGCGGCGTAGAGTCGGCTTTCTGCGAACTCTTCAGAGCCCAGCGTCCGGCCGACGAGAATGAGCGCGGTCCGTTCGAGTTCCGCACCAACAGCGGCATCAAGCGTCGCAAGTGTGGCGCGAACGATGCGCTGGTCCGGCCAGCTTGCGCGCCAGACGATCGCCACCGGGCAGTCCGCGCCATAATGCGGCGTGAGCTCGGCAATGACCTTGTCGAGCAGATGGATCGACAGATGGATTGCAAGCACCGCGCCAGTTGCAGCGAAGGCGGCGAGCTTTTCGCCTTCCGGCATCGCGCTGGCCCTGCCCGGCGAGCGCGTCAGTACAACGGATTGCGTGAGGCCCGGCAGCGTGAGCTCGGCCTCGATCGCTGCGGCTGCAGCGGAAAAGGCCGGCACGCCCGGCGTGACCGTATAGGGAATGTCGAGCGCGCGCAGGCGACGTAGCTGCTCTCCCATCGCCGACCAAATCGAGAGGTCGCCCGAATGCAGACGCGCGATATCCTTGCCATCCGCATGCGCGGCGGCGATTTCGGCGATGATTTCGTCAAGCGACATTGGCGCCGTATTGACGATCCGCGCGCCGGGCGGGCAATGCGCAAGCACGCCTTGGGGAACGAGCGAACCAGCGTACAGGCAGACCGGCGAAGTCGCGATCAGATCGCGCCCGCGCAAGGTGAGTAGATCGGCAGCGCCCGGTCCCGCGCCAATAAAATGCACCGTCATTCGCCGTCTCCTTCCGCGATCGCCGCGGTGGCGGTTCGATCCTTTGAGACCGCCCGCGTCGAAATCAGCCGCGCATGGCGGCCGGCCGCCGCGAGCGCGGCGGCCTCGGCGACCGATCCCGCGCCGAATTTTTCCTTGATGAGTTTTGACTGGGTCGGCGTCGCAATGCCTGCCAGCACATCGGCCGAAACAGCCTTGACCGGGACATTGAACTCACCCGCCAGGACTTTGAGCGCTGCAGTCTCTGCCTTGTCGCTGACGGTCGCGACAGCCGTGAAGCCGTCGGCGCCACCGGCCGCGACCAGCGCCTCGCGCAGCGAGGCGAGCGTGACGTCGTGTTTGAATCCGAGACCGGCGACCCTCATTTCATCACGCTCCATTGCACGACCGGCCGAGCCGCTTCCCAAGAGCGGTACCGGCCGAGCGGGCCCGCATGAGCGATCTCTACCCGCATCAGTTCGCCGCCGTGACGTGCATGCAGCTCCGAAAGCAGCGCATCCGTCTCGAGCGTTACGGCATGCGCTACCACGCGCGTGCTCGGCGCGCTACGCGACCAGATCGCATCGAACATTGCGGCATCGAGGCCCCCGCCGATGAACACGGCGTCCGGCGGCTCAAGGCCCGAGAGGACGTCCGGCGCTATTCCCGCGATGACGGTGATCCGATGTGTCAATCCGAACGTCGCCGCATTGCTGCGGATGTTCTCGGCACGATCCTCGCGTGCCTCAACGGCGATCGAGGTTCCTCCGCACAGCGCCCACTCCACGGCGATCGAGCCGGAGCCGGCACCGATGTCCCACAGCCTTTCTCCCGGCCGCGGTGAGAGCGCGGACAGCGCCAGCGCACGCATCGGCCGCTTGGTAATCTGGCGGTCACGCGCGAAGAGATCGTCTGACAGGCCGGAACTGCGCGGAATACCCTGTGCCCCCCTCGTCTCCAGCGCGACGGCGACCAGGCTGTTTTCCGGATCGCCCGAATAGCTATCTGCGCGATGCTGGGTGACGCTTTCAAGCGGCCCACCAAGCGCAGCGAGTGTCCAGAACCGCGAGCCGCCCCAGCCGTGATCCGTCAGCCATTTCGCAAGATTGCTGCACGCCTTGCCATCACGGACGAGACAAATGATCCGTGCACCGTTCGCCAGATGCGGCACAAGGCGCTCGAAGGGCGCAGCATGAAGTCCGAGACAGACGACGGATTCGAGGCGCCAGGCCAGCCGCGCCGCAGCGAGCGAGAATGTCGACGGCACGGAATGCGCGATCCATTCGCCTGGCTGCAATTTGTCGGCAAGACTTCCAGCGACGCCGTGCCAGAATGGATCGCCCGAAGCCAGCACCGCCGTCGGACGGCCACGGCAGCTCAGCACGCTGTCCACATCGAATGGCACCGGCCACGGATGTCCACGGTCAGTGATTCCTGCCAGCGCGAGATGCCGCTCGCCACCGAAGACAATTTCGGCGTCGCGAAGCGCCTTTCGGCTTGCCTCGGACAGGCCCGCAAGGCCATCTTCGCCGATACCGATAATGGTCAGCCAGGGGTCAACCATGACGCGCGCCCTCGTTCTGGGCGGAACGACCGATGCGAGTTTGCTCGCCGCGGAGATCGCGCGTGCAGGTTTTTACGCGATCTATTCCTACGGCGGCCGCACCCGCGCGCCTGCCGAGCAGCCGCTGCCGATCCGCATCGGCGGCTTCGGCGGCCCGCCTGGCCTCGCCGACTATATTCGCCAGGAAGGCATTACGCATGTGGTCGACGCGACGCATCCCTTTGCCGCCGAGATGAGCCGCAATGCGGTTGCGGCGTGCGCAGCAACCGGGACGCCGCTGCTCGCGCTCGAGCGCGCATCCTGGACCAAAGTGCCGGGCGACAACTGGATCGAGGTCGCGGATATTGCGTCGGCTGTCGCGGCGTTGCCGGAGAGCCGCGCACGCGTGTTCCTTGCCATCGGCCGGCAACACATTGCGCCGTTCGCCGCCAAGCCGCAGCATGCCTACACGCTCCGATTTGTTGATCCGCCCGAGAGCGCCCTTCCCTTCGATGCCAATGTCATCGTCTCGCGCGGACCGTTCACGCTCGAAGGCGAATTGGAGATGATGCGCCAACGCGGCATTGCATGGATCGTCGCCCGCAATTCTGGCGGAGACGGCGCGCGCGCAAAAATCGACGCCGCTCGCGCGCTCGGCCTTCCCGTCATGATGCTGTCGCGGCCGCAACTGCCCGACAGGCTGCGGGTCAAAAGCGTGGCCGAAGTCATGCAATGGCTCGGTCATCGGGCGTGCCTCGGCGCATAGACCCAGCGGCCGACGCGGCGCGTTGCCGAATTGCCGACGATTACGAGCGTCCGCATGTCGGCCATCTCCGGCCGCGCCTCGTTCAGCGCAACAGTTTCGATCCGCTCGTCAGGTGAGCTGATGGCGCGCGCAAAGATCACGAGACGTTCGCCGCATCCCGCCTCCCTCAATACCGAGAGCGCGCGACCAAAGCCCTCCGGCCGGGACGCCGAGCGTGGATTATACATCGCGATCGCAAAATCGGCCTCGGCCGCGAGCCGCAGGCGCTTCTCGATCGTCGGCCACGGCTTAAGATTGTCGGAGAGATTGATCGCGCAGAAATCATGGCCGAGCGGCGCGCCGGCACGCGCGGCCGCCGCCAGCATCGCGGTCACGCCGGGCAGCACGCGGATCGGAAGCTCCTGCCATTGCGGCGCATCTTCCAGCGCCTCGAACACGGCAGACGCCATCGCAAAAACGCCGGGGTCGCCCGAGGACACCACGACGACCTGGCGTCCTTCGGACGCCAGCCGCAAAGCCTCGCCTGCGCGCTGCAACTCCATGCGATTGTCGGAGGGATGGAACGTGAGCCCTTCGCGAGGGCGTACCCGCGCGACATAGGGCGCATAGCCCAGGATATCCGTTGCGGCGGCGAGTGCGGCGGAGACCTCCGGCGTGACCAGCGCGTCGTCGCCGGGCCCAAGTCCCACGATGATCAGCGTGCCCGTCATTCGGCGGTGTCCATGCGTCGCCCCTGCCCGTGCACGAGCACGATCGCAAAGTACGGACAGTCGGATTCGTCGACTTCGATCAATCGCGCGACGCGCTCACTCGGCATGGTGCCACGTTCGACCAGCCAGGCGTCGTTGAGACGACCGGTCGCCGCGAGTGCACGACGTACTTTTTGCAGGTTGCGCCCGATCTTCATGATGACGAGCGCGTCGGAATTGCGCATCCGCCGTTCCAACTCCTCCTCCGCCAGCGTGCCCATCAGCACCGTGGTCACGTCGTCACCAAGCGCAATCGGCCGGCCGACCGTATTCCAGCAGCCGGCCATGCCGGGAATGCCTGCGATCACCTCGATCTCGACGCGCCCCTGCAAGCGTGCGTGCAGGTGCATGAAAGAGCCGTAGAAGTAAGGATCGCCCTCGCAGAGCACGACGACATCGACGGCGCCCGCAAGACGCGCCAGACGCCCCGCCCATTCGTCATAGAAGCCGGTGAGCAGACGGATGTAGTCCGGACTATCGAAAGCAATCTCCGTGGTGACCGGATATTCCATCGGATATTCGGACACATTCGTCGCCAGCATGCCCTCGACAATGCGGCGAGCCTGGCCAGGACGTCCCTTCTTGCGGAAATAGGCGACATGTTTTGCCGCGCGCACCTCACGGTCCGCGCGCACGCTCATCAAGTCCGGATCGCCCGGGCCAAGGCCGCAGCAGATGATACGCCCCATCTCTATTCGCTCCGGCTCGCCAGTGCATTCACTGCGGCGACGGTGATCGCCGAGCCGCCGAGGCGGCCCTCGACCGTCAGCGCCGGCGCAGGCGGATCGGCCATCAACGCCGCCTTGGATTCCGCTGCCCCGACAAAGCCGACGGGACAGCCGATGATCGCCGCCGGTCGCGGGCACTCCTCGTCCTCCAGCATGTTGAGGAGGTGAAACAATGCGGTCGGCGCATTGCCAATGGCGACGATGGCGCCCGCAAGACGCGGCCGCCAAAGCTCTAGCGCGGCAGCCGAGCGCGTATTGCGCATGGATTGCTCGAGCTCGGGAACTGCGGAATCGCCGAGCGTGCAGATGACGGCATTCTTGGCCGGAAGCCGCGCGCGTGTAATTCCCTCCGACACCATGCGCGCATCGCACAGGATCGGCGCGCCGTCCTGGAGCGCAGCTCGCGCAGCACGTGCCATGCCCGGCGTGAAACGGATATGCGCTTCCAGTCCCACCATGCCCGCGGCATGGATCATGCGCACGGCCACCGGCTCCTCATCCGGCGTGAACCGCGCAAGGTCCGCCTCGGCACGAATAGTCGCAAAGGATTGCCGGTAGATCGCCGCGCCGTCGGTCTCGTAAGAGTGCGGCATCAACGCTCTCCCATCAACACGGAGGGATTCTTGATGATGCCGGCGGCGCTCAGTCCACGCAGGACAGGCGTGTCCCGCGTCGAGCCCCCGCGGATAAGGTCAAATCCGTCGCGGGTGGCAACCAGCGTGATCGGGGCCGGAGCGGAATGGGCGCAGCCTTTGCCACAGCCGGAGACGTGGAGCCGCGCATCGGCGGCGATATGCGGCGCGAGTGCCGCTGCCAGCGCGCAGGTATCTGCATGCGCCTCACGACAGCGCGGCGCGCCGCTACAAGCGATGACACGGAGCGCCGGATCATCCGCCTCAGAGATGAGGTCCGTCGAGCGCGGCATCTCGCGCACCCCCTCGACCAACATCATCCGCCACGGCGTCATGCGCAGCGCTGGCGCGCGAGCGGCGAGATAGTTGAGCGCCGTATGAGACAATTGCCCGAACACGACCCCGACTATGGCGCCAAGCGGATAAAGACCGGGAAGCGGCGCGGCTGCTAAGGGTGCAGGCTCGGCATTGCCGCGCAGTGCTTCAGGCAAGCTCGCGCCGGTGCCGATATGGGCTGCCATCCGCCCTCGCCCATCTTTGGCTCCGCCGGACGCGGCGAACCATTCGGCCAGCACAAGCGCGACATTGACGGCCTCTCCCCGCGTGACGGAGCGACCGAGCTTTGCACCATCGGCGCGCACCAAGAGCCCGCCTGCGCGATCACGTTCGATCCGCACATCCGCAGAAGCGCCGGCCAACACGCGTTGCTTTCCGTCATCGATGGCGAAACCAAACTTTTTTGGAAGATCGAGCGCGCAGTCGGCAAGAGACCTTTCGAGCTCGCTGGCAAGCAAGCAAGTGTCATCGCCCGGATTCCAGAACGGCGTCACCAGAATATTGCGCCGCGATTCCGTTTCCGGATCTTCGTCGAGCAGCCCGAGCTGCGCGAGGCCGTCGAGCAGAGCCAGATGCCGCTCTTCGCTGACACCCCGGATCTGGAGGTTGGCCCTGTTGGTCACGTCGATCAAACCGTTGCCGTGTTGCTCGGCCAGCGCCGCAACTCCTGCCGCCTGCCACGCATCCAGCCTTCCGCCGTGCGGCCGAACGCGGACAACGAGGCCGTCTCCCGACTGCATCGGCCGCAGAGCGCCGGGACACCAGCCCCTGATCGCAACCGCGCTCATGAGGCCTCCCGCAACGCGGCCGCAATTGAATTGCGGCGCGTCTTCCAGAGCGAGGCCTCGTGCAGGCGGGTGAAGCAGGCTTCCATCGCAGCGAGCGCGGCGGAATTTTCGCGCGCCATGAATGCGCGGACGTCGTCATTGCCAAGCGTCGCGTCGTAATAGAAATCGAACAGATGCGGCGGAACGGCGCCGGCAAGATGGGCAAACGCGGCCATGTGCTCCAGCGTCGCGGTGATCTCGGCCGCTCCGCGAAAACCGTGGCGCATCATGCCTGCGATCCAGTCCGGATTAGCGGCTCGCGCGCGGACAACGCGCGAAATCTCTTCCGTCAGCGCGCGCGCATGCGGCTGATCGGGGCGCGTCGCGTCGAGATGATAGAGCGATGGGACTGTCGCGCCGAGCTTCGCCACTGCTGCCGCAACGCCCGCCTCATGCGCGGCATAGTCCGCGGCGAGCAGCAAGTCCGTCTCCGGCAAATCCTGGACGTGTACAAAGGCGTCAGCCGCAGCGAGCCTTGCCTCCATGCCCGCGCGGTCAGGCCGCACGCCGCCATCGGACGAAAAGGCCCAGGACGATGCCAACAGCCAGGCCTCGCCGGCTGCTTCCCGTGATTCCGGAGTGAAAACATCCGGTACCGATGACAAGCCAACGCCGTATTGTCCAGGACGCGGTCCGAACACGCGCGACGCGCGTGTGCGATAGGGATTTTCGTCGCCCTCCGCTTCGCGTTCAGAGAGTGCTTCAGCCGCCGCCTCGAACAATTGCGCGAGTCCGGAGAAGACGTCGCGAAACAGCCCGGACATCCGCAGAGTGACGTCGATGCGGGGACGGCCGAGCTCCGCCGGGGTGATGATATTGTAGCCGGTCACGCGTCCCGAAGCGTGGTCCCAGCGCGGCGCGAGGCCTGCGAGATGCAGCGCCATCGCAAACTCTTCGCCAGCGGTGCGCATGGTCGCGGAGCCCCAGAGATCGACCACGAGCCCCTTCGGCCAGTCGCCGTGATCCTGGAGATGCCTGCGCAGCAATTCCTCTGCGAGCTTGATGCCCTGCGCATGCGCAGACGGCGTCGGCACGGCGCGGGGGTCGACAGCAAACAGATTGCGCCCCGTCGGGAGCACATCTTGGCGCCCGCGATATGGCGAGCCTGCAGCCCCTGGCGCTACTCGCTGGCCCGCGAGGGCGGCGCGCAGCGCGTCCCGCTCCGCCTCGCCGCAGGTGCCGCTGCCGAACACATGCAGGCCATCGCCAAACTGGCTTTCCTTGAGATCGCACACGAAGCGATCGATGCGCGGAATGGCTTCCGCCGGCGCCGCCGATGCGGCAAGCCCGAGATCATCTTCCAGCCCGGCAGCGCGCGCCTCGTCGCGGATATCAGCAATCAGGCGCTGGCGCCGCGCGGGATCGAGACCGTCGGCCGTCGAGTATTCATCGAGCAATTGCTCCAGCCGCCGCAGGCCTTCCGGCATCGCAGATTTCGCAAGCGGCGGCGGCAGATGGCCGATGGTGACGGCGCCGATCCGCCGCTTGGCATGCGCGGCTTCGCCGGGATCGTTGACGATGAAGGGATAGATGACGGGCACATCGCCGATCAGCGCCTCCGGCCAGCAGGCGGACGACAGCGCGACGGATTTGCCGGGCAGCCATTCCAGCGTGCCATGCGCACCCATGTGGACGACGGCGTCGACGCGCTGCTGCCTGAGCCAGAGATAGAACGCGACATAGGCATGACGCGGCGTACGCGCGAGATCGTGATAATCGGCATCGCGATGCCTGACCTCGCCGCGTTCCGGCTGAACGGCGATGATTGCCTTGCCGCGCCGGATCGCCGCGAAATGAAATTCGCCGCCACGGCAGCTCGGGTCATCCTCGGGCGCGCCCCAGGCGCGCGCGAGATCATCCTGCAATTGGCGCGGAAGCCGAGCCAGCTCTGCGCGGTAGTCGGCGACGCTCCATATCAATTCCCGGTTCAGGAGACCATCACCGAGCGTGTGCACCGGCTGGACATCGAAACCAGCTACACCGAGATCGGAGAGCAGTCTTTCGACGGAGGCCAGCGCGTCGAGTCCGACCGCATGCGCGATCTGGTGCGGGCGGCCCGGATAGTTCGAGAGCACAATCGCCAACTGCTTCTCGCTCGCAGATTTCTCCGCAAGCCTCTGCCAAGCCACGACCCGCGCGGTAATGGCATCGACGCGCTCGTCGTCGGGCCGGTGAGCAAGATGCGTAAATTGCAGATCGGGGTCGCGCTCGGCTGCCGATTTGAAGCTCACCACGCCTGCGAACAGACGGCCATCAACCTCCGGCAACACCACATGCATCGCCAGATCACCGGGCGAGAGGCCGCGCAGCGACTCGGCCCAATCCGCCCGCCTTGCCGTGGACAGCGCCACTT
Source organism: Bradyrhizobium sp. Ses1 (assembly GCF_059512365.1). Lineage (NCBI taxonomy): Bacteria > Pseudomonadati > Pseudomonadota > Alphaproteobacteria > Hyphomicrobiales > Nitrobacteraceae > Bradyrhizobium > Bradyrhizobium sp. Ses1. The sequence continues at coordinate 76,008 of NZ_JCAMOQ010000036.1, read as the reverse complement.
GGAACAGAGGGCAAAATGCAGCATCAAACGGCGTCGCGCCGTCGTCGCCAACCGCGGAGAACGCGGTGGCATTGACGATGGCCGCCGGAGCACATTGCGCGAAATGCGCGCGCAACCAATCCACGACGCCCGCCGCCTTCAGTGAAGTGGCGAACACACCGTAGGCATCAAACCCCTTCCGCCGCAATGCTACGATCAGTGCATCCACCGGACCTGTGTCGGCGGCGGTGAGATAAGAGCGATAGAAGGTGACGATCGCACGCGGCTTCCCACCGGAATCCGGCAGCGTTGGAACGACCCCACGCGCGGGGTCGTAGAAGCCCATCTCGGGAACGTCCATCTCCCCGACGACCGGCCCCGCATAGAGACCCGACGCCAGCGCAAGCTGGGCGATCGCCGCCTGCGCTGCGACCGGCCCGCCCTTGTCGCAGAGCACTTTTAGCCGTCTGAGCGTCGAGACCGGCAAAGTCGAGAACGCATCGAGCCGCAGATCATCGCGACCATCCGCCGGCAGCACAGCAAGCGCGATACCGCGGTCCTTCGCCAATTGATGCAGCGCCGTCAGTCCATACGGCCAGTAAGACTCGCCGCCGATCAAGCGCACCAAAATGCCGCGCGCCTGCAACAGCGTTCGTTCGACATAGGTGTCAACCGACAGCGGATGACGCAGCTCCGCGAGGTTCGCAAGCCTCAGCGACGGCAGTTTCTCGCGCCCGCGCCGCCACCCGGAGGCAAACGCGGCGAGATCAGAGTCCGAAAACGAGAGCGCCACGAGATCGGCCGGATCCTGGCCGATGTCCCTGGGCGTCGCGGTCTCCTCAAGACCACGGCTCTCGCGAAAGACGACGTGCATCAGATGCCAAGTCCCGCAATACCAAGTCCCGCCTTGATCGCGGCTTCGTCGATGTCGCCGTGCTCACCGATCACGACCAGTTTTGACTGTTTCGGCCGCGCCCCCCAGGGCCTGTCGAACTGATGGCGCACCCGTTCGCCAACCGATTGCAGCAGCAGGCGCATCGGCTTGCCTTCGACCGCGATATAGCCCTTGGCACGCAGCACGTTCTGCTCGCGCGCCAGCCGCTGGATCGATGCAACCAGCGCATCGATATCGGTGACCTCCGGGAGATCGACGACGACGGACGCAAAATCATTGTGCTCGTGCTCGTCCTCGCCATCATGATGCGAGGGGCGCGCAGCGAGATCATCCTCTGCAGCTGCTTCGAGCCCCAGGATCACGCGCGCGTCAACGGCGCCATCGACGACCGGCAGCATCGGCACCCGGCGCGGCATCTCGGCCTCGATCGCTGCCTTGGCTGCTTCGAGCCCTGCCGAGCCGGCCAGGTCTGCCTTGGTGAGCAGCACGATATCGGCGCAGGCGATCTGGTCTTCGAACACCTCCGAGAGCGGCGTTTCGTGGTCGAGATTGTGATCCGCCGCGCGCTGCGCTTCCACGGCGTCCGGGTCCGGCGCAAAGCGACCGGCGGCCACGGCCTCCGCGTCGGCGAGCGCAATCACGCCATCAACGGTGATCCGCGACCGGATTTCCGGCCAGTCGAACGCCTTGAGCAGCGGCTTTGGCAAGGCCAGCCCCGATGTCTCGATCAGGATGTGGTCGGGCTTCACCTTGCGCGCGAGCAGTTGCTCCATCGCAGGAATGAAATCGTCAGCCACGGTGCAGCAGATGCAGCCATTGGCGAGTTCGACGATGTTTTCTTCCGGACAATTTGCATCAGCGCAGGATTTCAGGATCTCGCCATCGACGCCCTCGCTGCCGAACTCGTTGACGAGCACCGCAAGCTTCTTGCCGTTGGCATTGGTGATCAGATGCTGGATCAGCGTCGTCTTGCCTGATCCCAAGAAGCCGGTGACGACCGTGAGCGGGACTTTTGCGAGCGTGTTCATTCGGCGGCCTCCGGCACGATGGCGATGGAGGGAATGCGAGCAAGCGATTGCTTGCGGAAGATTTCGGGCCGGCCGCGCCATGGCACGATGCCGTCGAGCGCCGCTGCGTAAGCCGCAGCGCCCGCGATCACATCGTTTGCGTTGGCGTCGGACAGGCGACCGTAGACATAGGACCACCGTCCCGGCGCGTTGAGTGCGACCGAGCAACCCTGGGTGCAAGCCGACAGGCATTCGACGGGAACCAGATTGACGCCATCCGGCACGCCGGCATCGCGAATGGCGGCATGCAGCCGGGCGCCTGGCGTAGTCTCGCCCTCCGCAACGGTCTGGCCTGCCCGGCAGGTAATGCAGACATGAAGTGTGACGGTCATCGCCCCTTCCAGGATAAACTGCGGGAGGCGATGAGGTGCGCGAATCCATCCGAAGGAAGGCTCGCTTCCCCGTCGCGGAACACCCCGTCCGCCGGTCTCAAACGTTGCGCTGGCAGGTCTCCCGGCTAGCGGAGCAGGATTTTGTCCTTCGGTGCCCGCCTTCCCGACCCCGTTCGGGGCAGTGGCTTCGGGCATCTCTCCGGTCACGGTCGCGGGGGCGGCTGCTTTTCGAACCCAAACCTCTCGATTTGAGCTCTATCGCATTCCCTCTTCGCCTGTCGTAGGACAGGAACCAACGCAGGCCCACCATTTGCCTCTACCTGCGACTTGTCAAGCCGAAGGACCACGTCAGATGATGTCTGAACAGGATGCCGCCGAGGACGAGGATGCCGTCGCCTCCGAGGCCTCTGCAGATGCCCGCCACGCGGCGAAAATGACGAAGAAAAAGGTCGCCCGCGACAAGATCATGGCGACCAAGAGCGGCGAGAAGGGACTGATCATCGTTCATACTGGCGCAGGAAAGGGAAAATCATCCTCCGCCTTCGGCATGATCGTGCGCTGTGTCGCGCATGGCTTTCCCTGCGCCGTGGTTCAATTCATCAAGGGAGCCTGGGATACCGGCGAGCGCCGCCTGCTCACCGGACATTTCGGCGACCTCTGCCAGTTCTATGCAATGGGCGAAGGCTTTACCTGGGAAACGCAGGATCGCGCCCGCGATATCGCCGCAGCAAGGGCAGGCTGGGACAAGGCGAAGCAACTGATTCTGGGATCCAGCCTTGCGCATGGTCGTGCTCGACGAGATCAACATCGCGCTTCGGTACGACTATCTGGAGATCGCGGAGAACCTCGAAGCCACCGACGACGCATGTCGTTCTCACCGGCCTTCGCTGTCGTCGCTATCGCCGCAACTCTGCTCTGGCTAAGATAACTGTCCACGCGACCTAGGGCTCGGCGAGGCGCGCAGGCCCGGCAAGTGCAAGATCGCTTTTCTCGCATTGTCACGGATTGCCAATTTCGACGATCTCGACCCGCTCAAGCTTGAGCCCGGCATCGATCTCGTGATGGTTCGCCCCGGAGAGGCCATTCCCGGCGACGCCAGGCTTGTCATTATTCCCGGCTCGAAGTCGACACGCGGCGATCTTGCCTTCCTGCGCGCGCAAGGCTGGGATATCGATCTGCTGGCACATCACCGCCGCGGCGGTCATGTGCTCGGTGTCTGCGGCGGCTACCAGATGCTCGGGCGCAGCGTCGCCGATCCCGAAAGGATCGAGGGACCGGCGGGCGAAACGCAAGGCCTCGGGCTTCTGGATGTAACCACGGTCATGACCGAGCAGAAGACGCTCACCCGCGTAGCCGCACAACACATCGAGACCAGACAGCCGATCGATGCCTATGAGATCCATATCGGGCAAACCGATGGACCCGATCGCGCGCGTCCGTTCGCCCTGCTCGATGGCGCGCCGGAAGGCGCGATCTCGCGCGACGGACGCGTCTACGGCAGCTATCTGCACGGCCTGTCTGCGTCCGACGATTTCCGCAAGTCCTTTCTCGCGCAGCTCGACATTCCAGCGGCGGACCAACCGTATCGTGGAGAGGTAGAAAGCGCGCTCGATGCGCTTGCCGACCACATCGAGGCTCATCTCGATGTCGAAGGGCTGCTCGCGCTGGCCCGCTGACCAGGAGACGTCAGCGCGAGAGGGCCTCGCTCAGGCGAGCCCACTCGGCCTCGCCGCCCGGCAGACCCAGCCGCAACCATCGCGGTTGTTGTTCAAAGATGCGCGACCAGATGCGTGCGCCCGCAAGCCGCGCCTGCGCCGTGCGCGCGTCTTCGGTCTCATAGAGACGGAACAGCGGCGTGCCGCCAACGAGCTTCCACCCCTGCGATTTCACCGCGGCGTCGAGCCGCTGACATTCGCGTTCGAGACGACTCGCGGTTGCCATGGCCCATTCGCGATCCAGCAAGGCGCGCCGCCCGACCGCGATCGCGGCACCTGAGACCGGCCACGGACCCGCCATCGCCGATAGGACAGCGATGTCTCGCTCCCCGCCAAGCACGAAGCCGAGCCGCAAGCCAGCGAGGCCATAGAACTTTCCGAATGAGCGCAGGATCAGGAGGCCCGGTCGTCCCGCCTCCGATGCGAGCGACAATTCGAGAACGGCGTCGGCAAAACTCTCGTCGATGACGAGACAACCAACGCGTGGCAGCAACGCGAGCAGGTCTTCCCTGTCATGGCGTCGTCCATCGGGATTGTTGGGATTGACGACCACGGCGAGATCGGTTCCAGCCAGAGCGTCAAGCGTCGGGACCTCGGCAACGTCCCAGCCAGCGGCCGACAGAACAGCAGCGTATTCGTTGTATGTGGGCGCGAGAATGTGGGCTCGACCACGGGGCGCGAAGCGCGGCAGGAGCTGGACAGCTGCTTGCGCGCCGGCCATCGCCACGATCGACGCGCTGGTCCCATAAGCCTGCCGCGCAGCCTCAAGCAGCAACTCGATGTCGGATCGCGATGGCAGTGTTTGCCAATGTTTTGGCTCGATTTCGCCGACCGGATAGGATTGCCGATTGATGCCGGTCGACAGATCAATCCAATCCTCCACGCGCCCACCGAAACGCTGCACCGCCTGATCGAGATTGCCACCATGCTCCTGCATCGCCTGCCCCGTCATACCAAAGCCAGTGCCGCGAGCAAACCGCCCAGCAACAGCATCGCGCGGATGTAGAGCGTCAAGCCTCGCCGGACGTCGGCAGCCAGCGGATCGCGCGCACCCTCGTTCAACCAGGGCTCGTTGGTGATGCTGCTGTGATAGCTACGCGGTCCGCTCAATCGTACGCCAAGCACGCCTGCCATCGAGGCTTCCGGCCAGCCTGCGTTGATCGAACGATGGCGGTTCGCGTCTCGTACCATGCATGACAGCGCTTCCGAAAGGCGCGAGGAAACCAGCACGAAAAGAAAGCCTGTGAGACGCGCCGGGATGAAATTGGCGATGTCATCGATGCGCGCAGCCGCCCAGCCAAAATACAGATGGCGCTCCGAACGATGGCCGATCATGGAATCCAACGTATTGATGGCCTTGTAGCCGACGATGCCCGGCGGGCCGAACAGCGCGCCCCAGAACACGGGCGCGACGATGCCGTCCGATGCATTCTCAGCGAGGCTCTCGATGGCTGCGCGCGCGATCCCTGCTTCATCAAGCGTCGCGGGATCGCTCCCCACGATCTGCGCGACCGCCAGGCGTGCCGCATCGATGTCGCCAGCTTGCAGCGGCGGAGCCACAGCGGCGACATGGTCATAAAGCGAGCGCAGCGCGACCATGGGCCAGGCGAGAAGTCCGAGGAAGATGACGCTGCTCCACCCCGGGGGCAGCACGCCCTGCACGATCCAACCGATCCCGACGCAAAGCCCGATCACCAGCAGCGCGGCGGCGACGCCTGCGCTGCGGCGGATCGAGGAAGCATCGGCCGATCGGTTCCAACTGCGATCGAGCAGGCTAATCAGTCCGCCAATCCAGGTGACGGGATGGCCGATGCGCGCGAACAGCGCGCTAGGCCACCCCATCAGGGCGTCCACCGTCATCGCCACCGCCATTGCCCCGGCAAAACCCACGGATCGTCTCCTGTTACGCCCGCCCTGATGCGCAAGAATTACGCCGCAGCGCAAGCCCCTCGGAGCAGAATTCAGCTTTGTCTTTGCCGGCGATTGGTGGTTAGTGCTGGTCTTAACGGAGGGTTCGATGCCGATTGTGCTGATCACGGGAGGCGCCAGGTCGGGAAAAAGCCGGCGCGCCGAGGCGCGCGCACACACCTATCCCGGCCGGCCCGTCTACATCGCGACCGCCGAAGCGCTTGATGCGGAGATGGAGGAGCGGATCGCCCGCCACCGCGCGCGCCGCGGCGATGATTGGATCGAGCGCGAGGCTCCGCTCGATCTCGTGCAGGCGTTGAACAAGACGGACGGCGGCGGTGCCCGCCTCGTGGATTGCCTGACGCTGTGGCTGTCAAACCTACTCCATGCCGGACGCAACTGGTCGGACGACGCCGCCCTGCTCACGGATGCACTCGGCTGGCAACAGAGTTCGGTGGTCCTTGTCACCAACGAGGTCGGCCTCGGGATCGTGCCGGACAACGCGCTCGCGCGCGTATTTCGCGACGCCGCCGGTCTGTTGAATCAACAGGTCGCCGCGGTCGCCGACGAGGTCGAGTTCGTGGTGGCGGGATTGCCGATGAAGGTCAAGTGATGGTTCAGCGCGAGCAAATCCACAGCATCGTCACCGACTTAAGGATCAGCATTTCGTTCGCCACGATTCTTCCCTTAGGTCACGCCGCGGCCGCGGACGATGGCGAAGTTACGCGCGCAAGCTGGTCGCTACCGGTTGCGGGATTGCTGGTCGGCTTGGTGGGATCCGCCGTTTACGCCATCGCCCATGCGATTGGTCTGACGCCAGGGCCGGCGGCCATGCTTGCGCTCGCGAGTACGATAGTCGTGACCGGCGCGCTGCACGAGGACGGGCTTGCCGACACTGCGGATGGACTGGGCGGTGGCCGGACGCGTGAGCGCAAGCTCGAGATCATGCGAGATAGCCGGATCGGCACGTATGGAGCCTGCGCGCTTGTCATCCCGCTGATCCTGCGCTGGAGTGCGCTCACGGCGATCGCCGCACCGCGATCGGTCATGATTGCACTGCTGCTCGCACATGCCGCCGCGCGCGCAGGAGTGCCGACCTTCATGGCCTTCGTGCCGCCGGCACGTCCAGACGGGCTTTCGGCTCGCGGCGGACAGCCGACACTGCAAAGCGCCACCATTGCGCTTGGGTTGGGCGCCATCGTACTCGCGCTCGGCTTTGGGCCGGGCAAGGCGATCCTGGCCATAGCCCTGCTCGCCCTGATCGGCGTGATGATGGCCCGGCTTGCCATCAAACAGATCGGCGGGCAGACGGGCGATATTCTCGGTGCATTCGAACAGCTTTCCGAGACCGCCATCCTGCTGATGGCAGTTGCCCTGTTTCAGTCGGGCCTGCAACTCTAATGGTTATCTTCGACGATCAATTTCGCGGGCAATTGCGCGAGCTCTTCATCTGGCGCCGCGACGTGCGACGATTTCGGACCGATCGGCTGCCCGAAGGCGCGCTGGAGCGGCTCATCGATATCGCCTGCCTGTCGCCGTCGGTCGGACTGAGCCAGCCGTGGCGGTTCGTTATCGTCGAGGACGCGGCAAGACGCAGCGCCGTGATCGATGATTTCAAGGCCTGCAATGCCGATGCCCTGGCGTGCTATTCGGGCGAACGCGCAGCGCGATATGCCGCGCTAAAGCTCTCAGGCCTTGAGGAGGCTCCGTGTCACCTCGCCGTATTCGCGGACAAGGCCAGCGACATCGGCCATGACCTCGGGCGCGCTACGATGCCGGAAACGATCGAATATTCCGTCGTCGCGGCCATCTGCGTGATGTGGCTCGCCGCCCGCGCGGAAGGCATCGGGATCGGCTGGGTGTCGATCCTGACGCCTGCCCGCATCCGCGAGATTCTCGACGCGCCGGAGTCCTGGAAACTCATCGGCTATCTCTGGGTCGGGTTTCCCCAGGCCGAGTTCGATCGGCCCGAGCTCGAGCGGGCCGATTGGGAATACCGGCGGACGCCGAGCGAATGCACGATCCAACGTTAGAGTGATGCAATGGTCAATTACGCCAGGATCCTTGCATGCGACAAGGAGTACGAGATTGAAACCTTTATCAAAGTGCTCGACGTCAACCTCACCGGCACGTTCCGGACCTGCATGGCATTTCGTCCGCTGCTGGCCGAGAGCTAAGGCTCGGTTGTCAACATCGCCTCGATGAGTGCGACCGCCCACACTTGCCCACAATAGATTTTTCCGCATCTCCCGGTGCACACGCCGTGTACACGCCGTCCTCTAACCAATTGAAAAACTTGAACTCTCGTTCCAATAGATCATGAGCAAGCTTGAGCTAGCTCCGGCAACCTAGGTCCAGCTGGATCCCCATCAACACCGGCGTCGCGCCGCATGAGGTGAACTTTGCAGCTCGGATCGTGTCGCCCGAGCTGTCGGGGGTTCGAGTCAGTGGTCCGCTACATCGCTAAACCCACTATTTCGGGGGCCCTGTTTTCTTACCGGAGGGCAGCTTAACTCGGTGCGCGGCCTCTTTATAGTCCGCCAAAAGCCGCCGTTCACGCGCGATCCATCGCCACTCAAAATGATCGCCGAGTAGGTTCAAATCTGGGCTGGCAACACCCCGATTCTTGCGATTGATCGAATCCCAAATTCCTGAGCTCGCTGTGTGAAGTGCCAGTGCTTGCGATTCCGCCTTTCGACCTGACGCGTGTGGCTGCCTAATCGACTACTAAAGGGGCAAGCGATGGCCCATATCGAGAAAATCAAACATTCGTCCACATGTCGGCTGCCAAGGGCGCGCCGAAAATGGTCGATGTGCGGCCAAATCTGCGCGCATGACCCCCAACCGTACGAACGGGCAAGCATGAGGACGTCAGCTCCCGAAGCTGGACCAACATGAGCCAGCCGGTCGGCCGTTGAGCCGAACGCCACAATTGCAGCCAGCTGGATCCGATTGGGACGATGGCGTCGGGCCTATCCCGTGAACATCCAGAGCCGCTCGCTGGACATGTAACCGGCCAGCAACAAGGCGCCGAGTGCAACGATCAACGCTGCGGCGCCGACCTCGATCGCTCTCATTGCGAGCATGCCGAATCCGGCCCGCGCGCTCGCAATGTGGCTTGCGAGCTGCCGCGCGCTGATGGCGGCTGTTGCGATCGCGGCCACCGTGACGGCCGTTCCCAATCCCATGATCAGCGTCGCGCCGACGCCGGTCCAGAACAGGTCCTGCGTCAGCGCGAAGATGAGCACGATGATCGCGCCGGAACATGGCCGCAGGCCGACCGCAACGACCACCGACAAGCCACGCTGCCAACCGCCCGCGCCGGCAAGCCCGGCCGGCTCCGGCCCGTGGGCGTGCCCCCAGGCCGATTCGTGATGATCAGCATGCTCGCAGTGAAAGCGGTGTACGTGACCGGTGCACCCATCAACTTGGCATTGACCGCCGCGCATGGCCATCACGCCGAGACGCCGGTTAGGCAACTGAAAGGTCTTGCCGCCTTGAGCTGCAGCGAAGGCCAGGACGGGTGTCTGGCGCCGCGTCGGTTCGCGGCAGGCCATGAGAAAGCCGCGGCCTTTGACGTACAGAGTGAGCGAAGGCGCGGTCAAAAATCCCTGCTACTTCGCCATGGACGCTACGCGTCCCAATGATCTGGGCGATGGCAAATTGGGGGACAGGTTCTACGTCCTCTGCGAATCCGATCGATCGTTTCGCGCGATTTCGGCCGGTCACGGCGGCGGTCGCGATTTGAAAGGCGTCGCGGATTTCGCGAACGGAAGACGCTGCGCGAAGAACTTCGGCAATGCGATGGACTCAACTCTGACAACTGGCGGGGCCTATGTAACCGGCGAGACGAAGACGTCTTTCAAAGGCTACTACCGTGTTTCGGCGAAACAAGACGCGGTTCTAGTGCGCTCGTTCGTTCAGTTTGATGGCGAGGGCGAGACCGCAAATGCCCGAGAGCGCGAGATCGGCGGGCATCCGGCCGAGTTGTTGAGGAACGTCTGTCTTCGAAAAGATCCGCGCAGTCCGTACGCAAACCGCGACGGTTACGTTCCGTTTGGAACGCTGGTTGATTACGCCGGCGGCCGCAGCAACGGCTGCACCAGTTGGGCGCCATCGGACGCAGCGCAAATCATCGCGATGGTGAAGGACAATCCGACAACGCTTTACATCTATCCTGAGGCCGCCGACGTCAACGCCGTCGCGCGAGCAATGGCGGCTGGCCGGTCGCTGTCTGGCGTGGGACTATATTGGAACGCTTCCTGTTTGAACGAAATCCTCGCTCCGACATTTTGGCCAAAGGAAACCCTCGAGCCTATCCTGGCTCAATACAAGAAGGATCATCCGCCAGCGGCGCAACAGCCAACGCCTATTTGCAAGGGATCGTAAACTTTGTTTATCGCGGTTGGTATCGTCCCCGAGACACCTCAACAACCGGTTCTGGCTATTTCTTCAAAGCCGGATTCGCGCCTCGTCTGGTTTGGGGGACGTACGCAAACTTAGCGGGGCTTAGGGAGAGAAATCCGCGAGCCCTTCCCGCCGATTATCTGGCGAACGCAATCGCACGAGATCGTGCTCCAGCGTGAAAAAGCGTAGTTTTGGTGCCCAGGGAGGGAATCATACGCAATCACCGACATGAGGAACCGCTTTTTGTCCTCATGATGGTGGTGTGAGCGCTTGGCACAGTGGCGGAGGTTCGCCACATCGCGAAACCCACAATCGCGGGAGCCCACTTTGTTGGTGGCTGGCGGCCTAGCTCGCTGCGAAGCATCCTTGCGGCCTGCCGGAACCCGCTGCTTAGGTTCAAATCCTGGACGTGCCACACGTTCGAATCGCGTCGAGTGCGCAACTCTACGCCAGAGCACGCTACGGTCGCCGCCGTAGCACCCCATTCGCTCGCCAATCCGCGCCAAGTGCTCCACCCCAAACGCGGCAGGTTGCTTGCCGCAACTTGCGCATAGTTGAGAATATACTGAGGCAAGATCTGGAACCAGCGAGTGACAATTGGTTCCGCACCGGGAATGGAGCTATCTTTTGCGGGACTTATTAGCCTCTGCACAGCAACGCGCATTTTGGTTGACGAATGAAATCGACCCGGGAACGCCCCTATTCAATCTGTTGAGAGTGCTGCGGCTCAGAGGGATGGTTCACAACCATCTCCTCGCGCGTGCATTTGACGACCTTATCGCGCGGCACGAAGTCCTGCGGACGGGGCTTGTCGAGCGAAACGGGATGGTTCTGCAGCAGGTGCATGACAAGATCTCGTTCGCCGTCGACGAGCAGGACTTCAGCTCACTGTCGGAATCTGAACGTCGTATGCAGGTGGACGCACTTGCGGCGCGAATGTGTCAGACTGCCTTTGATCTCGCCGTTCCGCCGCACTTGCGGGTTGCGCTTGCGCGGCTGTCGGAACAAGAGCACCTGCTCGTCATCGTATTTCATCACGTCATCATCGACGGGTCGTCAATGGGGACTTTCTTCGATGAACTCGCCAGTCTCTACGAGGCGAGACTAGGCAACAAGCCGGCTGTCTTGCCGGAGCTCGCGGTTCAATACAGCGATTTCGCCGAACGGCAGGAACGGCTGTACGCGCGGGCGGCATTCGAGCAAGACGTCGCGTTCTGGCGGAAAGCGCTTGCTGGCGCGCCACCTGTCCTTGCATTGCCGACTGTTCGCCCGCGTTCCGCCCAACGGGGCCACTGCGGCAAGCGTCTCGGGTTCGACATAGATGAACGTCTCATCGAAGCGCTGCGAGCGTTGTGCTCCCGCCACGGTGCCACTCTCTTCATGGGCCTTCTATCGGCATTCCAAGTTCTGCTGCAACGCTGGGCCGATACAGACGACGTCGTGGTCGGTACGCCAGTGTCCGGAAGTCGCGACGAAGATCTCGCGCAACTCATCGGTTGCTTTGTGAATACATTGGCGCTGCGCGGGGATTTGTCAGGCGATCCCACCTTTGCTGCAATGCTGGCCCGCAATCGGTCGGTCTTGCTCGACGCGTTTGAGCACCAGCACGTTCCGTTCGAGCGGGTCGTGGCTGATATGGGTGGTCCGCGGACACGGGACCATTCCCCGATCTTTCAGGTCATGTTCGTGCTGCAGAACTTTCGACATCAAGCGCCGAAGCTGGCCGGCCTCCAGATTCAGGACGTGGACGTCGACCCTGGTGTGGCCAAACTGGATCTCTCGCTCGAGATCATCGAGAGTGACGGACTCGCTTGCTCATTCGAATATGACAGCGAACTCTTCGACCCGTCGATGATAGCGCGAATGGCCGATCAATTCCGGCGTATCCTGGAGGCGGTCGTCGACAAACCCGAGCGAGCTATCAGTGGCATCAACTTGCTTGACAAGGACGACTGGCAACGTGCCGTGTTCGAGTGGAATTCCACGGCACGCCAATACCTGCAACATACTCCGGCAGAAGCCTTTGCCGCGATTTCGGCCAAGCTGCCGGGCGACGTCGCGCTCATTTCTGACGATCAGCGGATCAGCTTTTGCGAGCTTGCTCGGTGTGCGGGTCAGGTCGCAACGGCGCTGCGTGGCCATACCGCCGAGCCGGTCGGCATCTTCCTGCCCCGCTCGGTCGATGCCTTTACGGCAGTACTGGGGTGCCTGGTCGCCGGCATACCGTGGGTTCCTCTCGATACCGCCCAACCGGATAAGCGCCTCGCGCAACTCGTCGCACTGGCCGGCTGCCGTACCGTGCTCACCCTTCGCGCGTTGTCCAACCGCTTGCCTTCCGGGCTTTCAGCGGTCGTGATGGATCGGGATGCTCCGCTTTGGAGCAAGCCGGTCGAGATGGTGGGTACAGGAGCGGGCATCGATCTCGCCTATGTCCTCTTCACGTCCGGCTCGACCGGGGTGCCGAAAGGCGTCATGGGCGCGACCAGAGCCTTGATGAACCGGATCGACTGGATGCATGAGGCGTATCCGTTCGCCCGCGGCGAGGTGGCCTGTTGCAAGACGTCGATCGGCTTCGTTGACGCCATCTGGGAAATGCTTGGACCGCTGCTGGCAGGCGTGCCGACGGTGATCATTCCGGATGAGATCGTCCTTGATCCGGAAAAATTCATCGCGCTGCTCGGACAGCATTGCGTCACCAGGATTGTGCTCGTGCCGACGTTGCTGCGCGTGCTGCTCGACCACGCGCCCGACCTGGGAAGGCGTCTGCCGGCTCTCAAGATGTGGTCGGTGAGCGGCGAAGTTCTCACGCCGGATCTCGTGAGACGTTTCAAGCTGGCTTGCCCTGGCCGACAGCTCATCAATCTCTACGGATCCTCCGAGGTCGCAGCCGACGTTCTTGTCCACGAGGTTCAGGACGCAGATGCCGACGGGCCCGTACCGATTGGCAAACCCATTGCCAATACGCAGGTCTACGTTCTCGACCGCACGGGTCAGCCGGCTCCGGTGGGCATGCCCGGCGTGATCCACGCAGGGGGTGCCTGCCTGGCACTTGGCTATTGGGGCAAACCCGATCTGACTGCCGAGCGCTTCAGCGCCAATCCGGTTGCGGGAGCGCCTTCGCCGATACTGTTCGATACTGGCGACCGTGGAGTTCGCCGGGCGGATGGCACGATCCTTTTTCTCGGCCGCAACGACAACCAAGTGAAGCTGCGGGGTGTCAGGCTGGAACTCGACGAGGTCCTTGGGGCGCTCCGCAGCCACGCCACGGTGAAGGATGCCGCAGCGATGATCGTGGGCGATGCTGACCAACAACGGCTGGTCGCATTCGTTGTCGGACACCAGGAACAGAAGGCTCCCGTTCCGGGTGAATTGCGTGCATCTCTTCAGGAGCGTTTGCCGTCGGCAGCGGTCCCAGCCAAACTGTTCGTGGTCGATGCGCTTCCGCTCTTGCCGAGCGGCAAGGTCGATCAGATGGCTCTCAAATCGCTTGCTGATGCGCCCACACGCCAGGAGATTGCACTCGGCACGATGCCGGTGAATGCCGACGTGGCAGGCATCTGGCGGACTGTACTGCGAGAGGACGAAATTAAAGCAACCGACGATTTCTTCGACCTCGGCGGCAATTCACTGCTTGCCATGCAAGTCATCGTGCGCGTGCGGCGCCGGTTCGGCATCGACATCCCAATCCGGGCGCTGTTCGACAACCCAACGCTGGCAGGTTTCTCGAATGCCGTAAAAGACGCCCCTCCGGCCGACGACCAGGAATTGACGGAGATCAGGCCTCGGGCGCGCTCAAGGACGGCATTAAGTGACTTGCGAAATCGCCTTGCCAAGCTGCCGCCGGAAGAACTGGATGCACTTATACGAAGCGTCAAGCAGGGCATGAACTGAGGGGATTCAGTTCTCGTCCCGCTCCAGCTTGGCACTGTGCGTCATATAGAAATCGCCTTGCACGATAAGACCCGGATCGACGCGAAATGGCGCGGCGCGTATGCGCCTGGCCAGAACACGTCCCGAGCCAGTCGTGACTGCGAGATCGACCGTATACAGTCCCCGCTGAATAGCGAGGATTGGACAATCGAAAACGACATGTCCCCGTCCTGCAGCGAGTGTGGCAGAGGTCGACACAAGCTCGGTGCAGATATAGCCGCTGGGCCAGATGAAGCTGACGGTGAACACGACGTCGTCAATGGACACTTCGGTTTCGTAGCTGACGCGGACGGTCAGAGGAGCTCCTGTCCTGGGGCGAGCACCGTCACGACCGACGAAGCTGACGCCGTGCAGGGCGATGCCGCCCCCATCAAAATTCAAATTTGAACTCGGAAGGCCCTTGGCCGCGCTGATTTGATATTTTTCGATCATGTCGCGCGAGCTGCCTTCGCCTGCCATTTCACCTGACGTCAGCAGGAGGACTCTGTCGCAGAGCCGCTCCACCGCCGCGAGATCATGCGAAACAAGCAGGATCGTGCGCCCCGAGCGCCGGATCTCTTCGATCCGATCCATGCAACGGGCCTGGAAAGACAGATCGCCAACGGCCAACACTTCGTCGAGCAGCAGGATATCCGCATCAAGCTGAGAGGCTACCGCGAAGCCCAGCCTCACGAACATCCCCGATGAATAGGTCTTGACTGGGGCATCGATAAAGTCGGCCAGTCCCGAGAATTCCACTATGCGGTCGAAGCGCTTTTGTACCTCAGCCGCTGGAACTCCAAAGATCGCTGCGTTCAAGAAGACGTTGTCACGGCCGCTGAGTTCAGGGTGGAAGCCCGCTCCAACTTCCACGAGTGACATGAGACGGCCAGCGATGGTGATATCCCCGCAGTCGGGCGACGTGATGCGGGCGAGCAGTTTGATCAAAGTCGTCTTGCCAGAACCGTTCGCTCCGACAACACCCAGTGCTTCGCCGCGCTGAACATCGAAGCTGACCTCTTTCAGGGCCCAAATGCGCTTTGTCCGCCTGAACCTGAACAGGCTACGTCCACCGTCGCGATGAACGCGATAGGACTTTGACACGTTGCGTACCGCGATATCGACAGCGGCCATGGCTAAATTTCGTCGACCATGTCCGGTTCGGCAGTCTTGAACATGAAATATGCGATGCCGAACAGGATCAGTCCAACGACGGCAGCGTAAACGAGTTGCTCAGCACTGATGATTTGCTTGCCGACCAGCGCGCCGCGGAATGCCTCGACCAGCAACGCCAGAGGATTGAGCTCATAGACCGCCCTCCACTGCGCGGGAACGGCATTCAAGGGATACAACACGGGTGTCGTAAACAGGACACCTTGCAGCAGCAGAGGCAATCCGATCGCGATGTCACGAAATCCGATCTGCGCGATTGAGAGCGCCAATGAAAAGGCAGCCGCGTAGATGATCAGGATCAGGCAAATGGGCGCCAGCTCGATTACAGTCGCCGGAATGCCATGTCCGCTGCAGGCGAGAGCCACCATCGTCAGCGCGGTCGCGATGGCAAGGTCGGCGAGTGCGGCAAACACGTAGGAAAGCGGCACGATCTCGCGGGGGAAATACACCTTCGCAATAAGTGACCTGCTGCTCAGCACACCCGCAGCCGCCGTATTCAGCGACGTTGCGAAGAATGTCCACGGCGAGAGGCTGGCGAGAATGAAGAGCGGATAAGGGATATCCGAGGTCGAACGGCCGCCGACGGCGGAACCGACCACCGTCAGAAATGCCAGGAATGCGAGCGGCTGCAGGACCGCCCAGGCCCAGCCGAGCCAACTGTTTTGATAACGTACCCGCAGACGGTTGACCGTCATGAATCCCAGCAGCTCACGATAGGACACAAGCTCACGGAGCCCGCCGGGTACACGACTTAGGGCCGGCACTGTGCTCCGGATAATGGTGACGGTCCGTTCAGACAATGCGACGATTCCCTGAGGCTGTTGGAACAGGGGGCACGACCTCGTCCAAAGCGGCGCGGACGATGGCAGCGCTCTGCGGATATTCCATCCAATTGTCATGGCCACCGGGCACCTTGTGGATCACGACCCGGCCAGTGACCCGGCGGTCCCAGCCCGAGGCGACGTCAGCCATGCCAAGGGTTGGCGCGGCCTTGAAGAGGTGAACATCCCCGTCGAACAGACACCCAGGGTGGTACGCGCGCACACTAGGCCAGATTCCTCCCCAAATACGCAGATGCCATTCATATGCGGACGCATCCGAAGTCAGCATTCGGCGGATAAAAACATCTAGCCATCGTTTGGCGATTCGGATGGGGCGCAGGAAGGCCGGCTTCGACTCGAAGAAGCCGCGAACGGGCGTGTCAAGCTGCCCAAGCAGTGCAATCTTTTCACCTGCCTGCTGAAGCTGGAGAGCTATCTCAAGAGCTACGACGCCGCCCTCGCAACCGCCTGCCAGCAGATAGGGTCCTTCTGGTTGAATGGCCTTCATCCTTGATCGGAATTCGGTGGCGATGGCTTCGACGCTGTCGATCATGGGCTGCTCAGCAAGCAGCCGCTGCTCCTGAAGATTGTAAACGTCCAGCTTGTACACCGTTGGCCCCGGCCCGAGTGCCTTTGCCAGCTGGATGCTATTGCGCTGCGCGCTGCAGATGAACAGCAACCGCCCGTCGCTTCCTCCGACAATCTTGGTGACTGCATGGTCCGGTCCGCTGTGAGTACTGCTTTCCGCCAGGCCGTTCACCAATCCGGCCACCGTGGGATCCTCAAAGAACAATGCCACCGGCAGCTTTCGGTCCAGGCGTCGCGACAGCGCGGACATCAGCCGCACGGCCATGAGCGAATCACCCCCGGCGTCGAAGAAGTCCTCGCGCATGTGGTTTGGCGGCGAGCCAAGGAGGTGCTCCCATAGCTCAGCAACAAGTTTCTCCAGGGCTTCACGACGCTCTGGGGACTCTGAAGCGTTGCGAACGAGACGGAGGGCTGGGTTGGTGCCCACTGCGGTAGGCATGGGGTCGCGAGACAAACCGGCGGCATCGTTTGCAATCCGCGCCGGAAAGGCCTCAAGCGTCGTGATGTCTCCATGGGCAATCTGGAGGAGCACGGTTCGCAGCGCGTCCGACAGGCGGGAGACGGTACGAAGAGGCACCTTGTCCGGCCGGCTGTCAAAGCCGATCCACAAGAGGCCGTCCGGCGTTTCGGAAGCGGTCACAAAGAGGTCGGCTGTTGGAGCGGGCGATGGCAGCCAGGTTGGCCGGCACGGTAGGCGTCCAAAGCGCCGGAGCGGTGTGGGCACGGCTAGCGAAGAGAACATCACCTGACTGAGCGGGGCCGCATCTGCCGAGCGCGACGGGTTGGTGGCGCGCACCAGCGCATCCCAAGGCACGTTTTCATATTCGAGAGTATCCACAAGCTGACGCCCGACCTCGGCCACAAGTTCGGCCACGGTCTGGGCGGCACGAGCGCTGGCCTTCAGCGCGATAACGTTGGCAAACGGACCAATGACGCCTTCCGCTCCATCGCTGCCACGGCCGGCCACGGGCACGGCGATGACGAAATCCGGCCCGTTCGCGTAGGGAGCAAGCACTGTCTGGAGCGCGGCGAGCAGCACCGTAAACAGAGTGACGCCGGTTTGTTGCGCGACCTCCTTGAGGCGACCTAGTGTTGCAGCGTCGACAGGCAGGACGTCATTTGCGCCAACCTGTCCCGAACGAACGGCTCGGCCGGCGCCAAAGTCCAACTGCGCCATTGTCGGGCCGAGTTTCTCCGCATAACGGTGCAGGCGAACGCGAAATGTGCGAGTGGCCAGCCAGCCTGCCTCGGCAATTGCGAAGTCGGCGTATTGCCAAGGCAGCGGCGCAAGTGCAGGAAGGCTGCGAGCACAAAATGATGTGTAGGCCTCGGCCATCTCACGAACGAACAGGCCAAGCGAGAGGTTGTCGGCGATGATATGGTGCAGGACGAACACCAGAACATGCACGGCCGGCGCGCGCCTGACGATAACCAGACGAACCAGGGGACCCCGGCTGAGGTCAAACGGGGCGGCAACCTGCTCGTGAAGGATCGTCCTCAGGTCAGGGGTGGGACCGGACGGTGCATCGACGAGCACGACCGTAGGGCGAGGGTCGCCGACAACTTGGCGTAGCGTCCCGCCATCGTCCACGAATAGCGTCCTGAGAGCCTCGTGTCGCTCGACAAGAAAATCCAGGCTGAGCTGGAGTGCAGCAATGTCAACCTCTCCGAAAACCTCGAGGGCGAACGGCAGGTGATGTTGCGGAATGCCCGGAGCAACAAGTTCCATGAACCACGTCCGGCGCTGTGATGCGGATGCAGGTTCGGTGTTGAGCAGCGCTCCCGCTGCATTCTCGGACACCAATGAAGCTGCCATACCCAGATGCTTCTCGGACAAACGGATGTGAGACCCCCTTCCTTGCAAGAGTTCGGTGGGTCCCATAGAAATTTGACATTCTTGGGCCGCAAAAACGTCTCCGGGCGGACGCCAGCATCGACAACGTGAGCTAGGGCATGAAACAGGAACTGTTCGTCGACTGGTCACCCGATTCTCGCGATCACGCAGCTCTGTTACAGTCTTTGGTTCGCGACAACACAGCTCGTGGTGGACCGAGCGGCCATCGAAACATCGCAATCATCGTAAGAGATCCTGACACTGGCGAGGCGTCCAGCGGTGTTTGGGGAGACATCCTTTACGGATGGCTGTTCATTGAACTGCTCTACGTCGCCGAATCCGATCGTCGCCAAGGTCTCGGTTCCCGCCTTCTTGCGGCTGTCGAAAACGCGGCGCGGGAGCAGGGATGCACAGGTGTCTGGCTTAGTTCCTACGCATTCCAGGCCCCCGGATTTTACGAGAAGAACGGATATGAGGAGTTTGGCGAACTTGTTGGGAGCTCTGCGTCCAGGGGCGCAGCAGATAATCGACTTCTCCTTTTCCGGAAACTGTTACGCCGCTGACAACACCAGTTGGCCTATCGCCCCCGGGACGCGCGGAACCACGCAACTCCGCGGCGGTACGGCTGCCTTGCAGTACGTCTGGGTCAGGGCTGTCGTCAGGTTCCCATCAACTATCGATGATCCGGAAGCTGTCGGATCGCTGATCCCCAACGGAGAAGCGGTCGCCGCGCGAGGTCGGCGAGCAAATTCGTCATCAAATGCTTTGGTCCGCAAGCACGCGGCCAGACTCTCAGGAGACCGCGCCTTGCTCGATTCAGCTGTATGGAGGCAGGCACAATCTCCTCCCCCGTTATGGCCCGATGAGATTCACGTCTGGCAGAGCCATCTGGACGTTGATGCCTCCTCTCAATCGTTGCTGCATTCGCATCTGAGCGAAGACGAGAACAAACGAGCAGCGCGCTTTCGGTTCGATCGCGATCGAGATCGCTTCATAACGGCGCGCGGGACGTTGAGAACGCTTCTGGCGCAATATCTGCGAAAGCAGCCTAAAGATTTGCAGTTCTTGCTTGGACGAGAGGGAAAGCCGGCGCTCGTGCCCAATTCAGCCGGACGAACACTGAGTTTCAACCTGTCTCATTCACAGGATGTTGCGGTTTTCGCCTTCGGCTGGAATCGAAATATCGGGGTGGACGTCGAGAGAGTTCGCCCTGACGTCGAATACGAGGACATCGCGCACCATTATTTTCCCGCCGGAGAGATACGATCGCTGGCCAGGCTTCCACGACAGAAGCGGGCTGAAGGGTTTTTCCTGTGCTGGACCCGCAAAGAGGCTTACGTCAAAGCAGGCGGCGGCGGGCTGCAGATCCCTCTCGATAGCTTCGATGTGAGTTTGGAGCCGGGCACCCCCGCACGCTTTCTCGGAGGGGTCCACCCATCGTGGCGCATCAGCAGCTTTATGGCTGGCAATGAGTATCCCGTCGCACTGGTCTACGACGGGCTGCCCGTCGATCTCCAATTCTTCATTCTCGGCCGGGACACGCATTGTCTGCCGTCAGCGCCCATGGCACAAATTTGAGGTATTGATTTGAGGATTTGGATCTCGTCGCAGTGACAAAGGAACGAAGATGAGACCCAAATCCTCAAGCGCCAAAGAGCCTGCAGAGCAGGTGTGAAGGACATTCGCCGCGCGACACGGCGACATTTCTCAGCTGAAGACTGGGCCCAGTCAGCGAACGACTGACGGACGCGAAGCTATGCTCGTTACCAGGGGGAATGAACACCTTCTCCGCCAGAGCGGCAGCTATGAGTCTGCTAGCCAGGGTCGTTATTGGTCAGTGCACCGTGATTGCCTTCGACGCGGCCGTTCAATGCGGTTGCCCTGCCGTCATTCGGCCTGCAATATTCGGAGCCGAAAGACAGTACACGATCGTGCTCCAGCGCGGAAAAGCGTAGCTTTGGTGCCCAGGAGGGCATCGCACTTATGCCGCATCGGCTTGATATTGCTCGCAGTTCCTTGCGCGATTTTTAAAACGGACCACGAAAAGCACCACGGAGTTGGGGGCTACTCGGTTCTGCACGCCGATAATCGAGCGTTATCGGGCCAAAGCTGCGGAGCCGAAGCCCAGCGCCCCCTGGCATCAATCTTCGTGGCACTCAAGCGTACCAGCGGCGCCCCGAAGGGCCTTCACGATCTCAGCCCGCTCGGCGAAATCCCACATCTGCTCGATCGCATTGGCGAGGATAGCGTTGCACTCGAGCATCGCATCGACGTGCGCACGCAGCGCCAGCGCTTCATTTGTGTCAGCTTCAGCCTTGGCCTTTCGGCGCGTGATCAAGTCGACAATTCCCTCGGCCATTGATTTGTCCTTTTAGGACTCGAGTTGTGATCTCCGGCGGTGTCGCTGAAACAAGACGCCAGCGACGCCGGGATTGTGAACAACGACCGCCTCAGCCGGCGGGCACGCGCAGTGGAGAACGGGTTCGTCACCAGGGGGTTAACAAGTACTGGACAAGTGGCCCAGCAGAGCGGAAGTGACGACATCAGGCCCACCGCAGACGCATGCGCTCGTCGGTAAAGCACCGCGCGCCGCCGCTGGCGTGAAACGCTGGCGCGACGAAGATGCCTTCTGGCCTGCCGCAGGAGCTGTGAGGTTGGTCTTGCTCATGTGCAGCGGCAGTGGTCGCAGATCCTCGCCGCCGAACGTCCTGTGTAGGTGCTTGCACTGTCTCGAATTTTTCGAGTCACCGAGTGAGACAGTGAAACACCTGTCCTTATCGCAAATCAATCCGGGCATATTGGTGGTGCAACCCACCCAAAATCGGGCGACAGATAATGCGTCCGCCTGTCTCGGCGGCGCGTGATATCGGCGCGTCCTTGTTCAATGACAGATGGGGTCGCGTGCCATTGTAGTAGCTCATGTACGAGAGCAGCACGTGGCGCAGATGGCGTTCGCCAAACACCACGATATGATCCATGCATTCCCTGCGGATCGAGCCGATCAGCCGTTCTGCATAAGCGTTTTGCCAGGGTGAACGAGGAGACGTCGGGCGATCTCGGATACCGATGGATCTAACCCGGCGTGTGAATATCTCGGCGTAGGCACCATCGCGGTCCCTGATCAGGTAACGAGGGATTTGCTCCCAGCCACACGCCTCCGTCAGTTGATTGGCGATCCATTCGGCAGTTGGATGCGCGGTTACCCCGCACCACAGGATCTGCCGCCGGCCATGGCCCATGATCAGCAAACCGTAGAGCAGTCGGAATGAGATTGTCGGCACGACGAAGAGGTCCATTGCGACAATGCCATCCGCATGGTTGCGAAGAAACGTCTTCCATCCCTGCGAGGGAGGGCCCCTCCTCCGCGCCATATACTTGGCGACGCTGGTCTGACCGATCTCGATGCCGAGCTTGAGAAGCTCACCATGGATTCTCGGCGCTCCCCACAGCGGGTTGACGATGCTCATCTCGCGGATCAGCCGGCGAATTTCCAACGGTGCAGTTGGTCGACCGCCGCGGTGCTGCGATTTCCAGCGCCAATACGCTCTGAAACCGGCACGGTGCCAACGGATGACGGTATCCGGCTTCACTATCGTCAGCGCCTTGATGGTATTTGGCACCAAACGATACAGCCCAACAAAAATCAGGCGATCCATGGCACTGAAGGCCACTCTCTTCGGCGCATGCCGTCGCTGGATGTTAAGTTGATGACGAAGGATCAGGATCTCGGCTTCCAACGAGACCCGCGACCGGAACAATATGACCAGCACGGACCAGACCAGGCTGTAAGCTTCTCTCATGAGACAGAAGCATTGCGCGATTCGGCCTCACATACCAGCCGGATTAGGTTTCCGACAGGGACAGCCGTCCGACCCACTGCCGCTAACGGTTGAAGTCGTTGTTCTCATCGCTTGCGGAACGCCTCCACGATGTGATCGTGCAGCGGTTTGACCAGATGGCCCTTCGGATCCCCGGTTCAGGCCGGACGTCCACTTTGGGCCAGTGGAATTCAGGCTTCACTCGTCCAGAAGGTCGAAGAACTCTTCCACCTTGCCAAACGGCCCGACGCGACGCTCGCTGGTGTGGACGACGCGGTCGCCGTCGCGCTGGAACGATCGCGCCCTCGACTTTCGTAGCCGTCCCGGCAGGAACGTCGCGGCTACCGCCTCCTGACCGACATCAAGTCTTACGATGCCGCGTCGCCTGCAGTCGATCCTGAGTCTTGCGGCAGCAAAGAAATCGCGCGCTGCCGGCGGCAGTTTGCCGAAGCGTCGCTGAGTCTCCTCCTCCAGGTCATCCACTTCGTCCTCACTTCGACACCTGGCCGCACGAGCGTAGATTTCTAGCCGGACCGGCTCCGATTGCACGAAGCTTGGCGGCAACATATCCGCGACCGGAAGATTGAGGTCGGGCACCCACAGGTCGGCGGCCCTGTCGTGGGCTTTCTCCGAGGCCAGTTTCAGAAGATGGCTGTAGAGCACGGGACCGAAGACCTGCACATGGCCCGACTGCCGCTCGGAAAGCAGATCCCCCGCTCCTCTGAGGTCCAGATCTCGAGCACTGATCGCAAAGCCCGCGCCTGGCCGATTGAACTCCTCCAGAACAGCCAACCGCTTTTCGGATCGCTCTGAGTTTGAATCGGTCAACAGATACGCAAACGCGCGTATGCCACTGCGTCCCACCCTACCCCTGAGTTGATGGAGTTGCGCGAGACCGAACCGCTCGGGCCAGCAGACCACGATCGTGTTCGCACGAGGGATATCGAGACCGCTTTCCACGATGTTGGTCGCCAGCAGAACGTCCGCGCGGCCTTCGACGAAACTCATCATCCGATCCTCAATTTCGTCGGCAGATAACCTGCCGTGGAGACAGACGATGCGAAGATCCGGGGCCATCGCTTGCACGCGTGCCAGCATCGGATCGAGATCCTGGATACGTGGACAAATCAAGAAGCTTTGCCCGTGACGTCTTTGTTCACGCGATAAGGCCGCTACGATGGCAGCGTCCGAAAGCGGAGCAATCTTTGTCACGACGGGAAGGCGATGAACGGGCGGAGACGCAATGACACTGAGATCCCTGAAGCCCGCGAGACCTGCCGCGAGCGTCCTCGGGATCGGCGTGGCGCTCATCCAAAGCGTATGGACACCCTTGGCCAGCTCTGAAAGCCTCGCCTTCTCTGCTGCGCCAAAATGCTGCTCCTCGTCGATGACGACCAGCCCAAGGTCGGCAAACTTCACGTCCTTCGAGGCGAGAGCCTGCGTTCCGACCACAACCTTCAGCCCCCCGCTCTTTAGCCCTTCTCTCGTCTGCCGTGTCTCCGGCGCTGATGTGGCCCGCGACAGGCCTCCCACCTCAATACCTAACGGAGCAAACCGCTTGCGAAACGTCGCGACATGCTGTCTTGCCAAAACAGTTGTCGGCACCGCGATTGCCACCTGTCTCCCCGACAGCACGACTGCGGCCGCCGCTCGCAAGGCCACCTCGGTCTTACCGAATCCGACGTCGCCGCAGATGACCCGGTCCATGGGGTGCCCCGACGCGAGATCATCGAGGACGTCCCGAATGGCTTTCGCCTGGTCGACCGTCGTGAAGTACGGAAAACGAGCGACGAACCTCTCATAAGCCGGGCCTGGTGCTGCGAGTTTCGCTGCCCGCCGCCGGCGACGCTGACTGATATGTCTCGCGAGTTGCTTGCCGGCGATTTGAATTTCCTGTTCCGCCTCGGTGCGCCGAGCCCACCATGTACTCCCGTCGGCTTTGTCCAGCGTCAGCTCGCCGAGCTCCGATGCGTAGGGCCAGATCAGGGTCAGGTCCGCCGGCGGAACGAGAACGGCATCATCTCCTGCAAATACGAGCCGGATCATTTCGTGCGACGATACGCCCTTCATCGCCACCGTCTGCAATCCATCGAGCAAGGCCAACCCTCGCTGCAGATGAACGACCACGGTCCCCGGCTCGGGCACATCTGCGCGGTCGAAGGCGGCATTCCAGGCCCTGGCCATGGGCTGCGGATGATGGGCCCTGCTCCCGAGCACATCGGAAGCCGTCACGACAACCAAGGGCTTCCGGCCAGCCTCGACAAATCCGACATCGAAGTCGGCCAGAATCGCGGATTCGCGATTGCGTCCGGCCGTCGCCTCGCTCCAGTTGGAAAAGCGCTCAGCCTTGACCCCACTCATCCGCTCCATGGCGCGCAGATCCTCCTCCTGCGCCGCCACGAACATGAGGCGCGAACCGGCGCGTCGTGTCTCGTCGACGAATGCTCGCAGAGCCTTTCTAGGTGAGGCGATCTTCGAGAAGTCCGGTGTGGGGATGAAAGCTGCCTTGCGGGACAGCACCTGCATGCGTTTGGTCGCCTGCTTCCATTCGCGCCTGCCAAGGTATTCGCGCTCCTTGTCCGTGCGACTGGCCGCCTCCTCGATCGTGCTCAACCAGCTCTCGGCGTGCGCCGGAATCATCGCATCGGCGATCCACTTGGCCCGGCCGCAATAGTCAATCAGAGTCGCACGCTTTCCGCGTTTGCTCCCGAGCGCAAGGCGCTCCGACATCGGATCAATGATGAGCTCCTTCGCTTCGAAAACAACCTCGTGCTGTGTCGGGTCGAAAGACGAAATCCGCCGTATCACCTGGCCAGCGTGCTCCACGCGGAATGGACCGAGTGCGCCGGCGGGAAATATCTCGAAAGTCTTCCCGTGGAACAGTGCGCTGCCAGGATACTCCGCCTCATCATCGAGATCGTATCCGAGGACCTCAAGCCGCGACTGGAGGTCCTGTTCGGAGAATGTAGCGCCCACCGTCAGATGGAGACTTGAACGAGACCAAGTCGCCGGCGGCGGCAGACGTTCCATCACCGCCTCCGCCGTGGACACGAGCAGGATTGGCTTCTCCGGCGTGGCAAGGCGCCGCAAGACCGAGCTCCGTCTGCCGGCGATTTCGTGTGACGGCTCCAACTGATCGAACGGCAGCGTGTTCAGCCGCGGGAAAACAAACGCCTCGCACGAGGGCTCGAGATCATGAATGACGGCGCCTAGCCGCTCGGCCCTGTTCTCGTTCTCGGCGAGAAAGACAATACCGTGGCGGCCAGACTTTCTCCATTGCGCGAGCAGATGGAGAGCCATCATGCCGAGCGGGGACGCAGAAGAAATCGCAGTCCGCGCAGAGGTCTTTCGTTTCTTTGCGCGACTCACCGCGCGCACTTTGCTTGAACGCCCCACTTTGATCCTGTTGTTGGTTCGCAATCCGCTTCGGCCGATGGCGAGGAGTTTCAATAAGGTCGGCCCGAATGTTGGCAGCGCTGCCTCGGGCCGCTTGCACACTTGACGTTGGTCGCGGGCGCACATTTACGATGTCATCGATCGCTCGATCGCCGGCGTCAGCGGCAGGTTCTGAGAGCTCCGATGACGGGCCCCGAACGCACACGCGCCCTCTGCCGAGCCCGAAGTTCCTCTCCGATCGCTTCGCCGCTACGAGCCAAAACCGGCATGGCGATTCTTTGAGCACTCGTTCAGGAGGCCAGCAAGCCTGAGACCTTCCAGAATGCCTTCGAACCGCTGCTCCCGAATCATCGCTGCAAGCATTGAAACGGCATCCGTTTGATGAACGGTGAAGTCAACATCCGGCGATTGCCGGGACAAGACATCGATGAGCGTCGGCACATCAACCTCATGATGGCGCAAAACCGAGACGGCTTCCTCCGCGAGATAGTCAGCGATATCTCCGTTAGCGGGCGGATCAAACTCGAACTCGGCCTCCGCGCGCTCCTTGATCGATCGTCTTATCCGCTCACTTTGCTGCTTTGCCGCCATCGAGAACAGGAACACCGCGTCCGCGAGCTTTTCCCGCGGCATGCTTCTCAACTCAGCAATCCGGGCCTGGATGTCCCTGCCGGAACTCTTATTGCTCTCGTGCCCTTGCTGTACCTGCCGTGCACCATGTGCGCGAGATCTGCTCTTCCACCTTCGAAACATCACCATGCTCTCCGACGGACGATATATCGCGGCAAATTGGTTAGATGAAAGCGCAAATTTTGCCAGAGCTCGGCCAGAAGCCACCCACTTTCCGGGTCGGAGGTTCACTCCTACGCTAATGCAGATGCTTCAAAACGCGTCTATTTCGCGATCCGCCTTGGTTTGCGCATCGTAGATCTTGATTTGCAGCATCGGAAAGCGCCGCTTCAAATCCTTAGCCCCGCCCTCAACGCCGTCCCTCGTTGCGAATTCAGTCTTCACACGACCATCCACAAGGATGGCATAACGGTTGTAGGGAGATCTCGGGTTGATTTCCACATATTCGACCCCGTTATGGAAATTGGAGCTTCGCCTGTCTTAGGCCCCTTAGTGCTTAGGGTGAGTCTCGCAGGCTAGACAAGACCCAAACGACCGTGACTACCCGACGACGTCGTCTAACGGCTGCGACGACGCCCCGTGGGCTG
Source organism: Bradyrhizobium sp. Ses1 (assembly GCF_059512365.1). Classification (NCBI taxonomy): domain Bacteria; kingdom Pseudomonadati; phylum Pseudomonadota; class Alphaproteobacteria; order Hyphomicrobiales; family Nitrobacteraceae; genus Bradyrhizobium; species Bradyrhizobium sp. Ses1. The sequence goes on along the minus strand of NZ_JCAMOQ010000036.1, from coordinate 48,949 downwards.
CTTCCCGAACAAAACGCTCACCGACAGATGTCAGACGTGTTCCGTTTCGCGTCCGCTCGAGGAGAGGAAACCCAATCCGGCGCTCCAAGACGTCAACGAGCGCCGACGTCCTCTCCGCCATCACCCTGGGCGACGCGCGCTACTTCTCCGAACGACGCCGAACGGCCCGACTGGTTCCAGCCCCAGTTTCCACCGACATCGTTGCATTCGGTGGCATCGTTACTTTCTCTCGAGTCGATGGACGCGTGCAGAAATTTCGCATTGTTGGGAAGACGAGCCAGACCCTAAGGCGGGCTCGGTTTCTTTCGCATCGCCGGTTGCAAAGTCAGTACTCGGTAAAGCCGTGGGAGATGTCGTGGGATCTGGCAATCAGCAGCTCGAGATCGTCGCGATCGCGTGAGGCCGCCCTGATGGTTTGCAGGCGCTCACGAATTACGAAAACAGACGTTACTAATGAAATCGGCTGCTGGCCGACTTGAGCTTGCATGCGGTACGCGACCGTGTTGCTCCGAGCGGCTGCGTAACGACTCTGGCTCTCTTTCTTGCAGAATCTTCTCATCAATGGTTGCTACGGTCTTTACATGACCGCTCATTTCCCGAATTGAACCCTCGGCAACTAACCGGCGCAAATTCGCCGCCTGCCGAACGAGATTACTCCCTCCCGAAACATTGACACCCCGCTGACACCGCAGCGCGTTCAGTTCAGTTTGCTCATGCTGGTTGTTGCAAGATTTTCTTTGATCTCTCGGTGCACACATCGTGCACACGGCGCCCAGCGCCGCCATGGTTGCGGCGACGACGTTCGGATCCTCGCTCTCCTTGGCCGCCCCCTGATGAAAGAGATTGCTGTCGGCTCCCCAGGCTTCCAGCGCGGCTTTCATCGACGGCGCCGCTACCGCCGGGTCGAAGAAACCGAGCGACGTCTGAAATGTCTTGAGCTTCCTGACCATGAGGCGTGCAGGCTCGCGCAGCTCCTAGCGCCGCCGAGCGACCCAGACCCCAAGCAGGAAGGCAGCGAAGAGCGACTGCAACGGAGCCTTCACGGTGATCTCGCGCAGCCGATCGGCCCAGCGCATCGCGGCATCCTGTGAAGGCGACTGAGGCGGTCGCCGACGCGTTTCCGAAGTCTGCTCCGCGCCGTCCTCGTTGATCAGTCCGGAAGCTTCCGTCATTGCCGAGGCTTCTTGCATGTCCATAAGGCTCTCCTCCTCTGGCGTCAGGCCGACTTTCGATGTTGCCTGCCTGTCGGCTTCTTCGCGGCCGTCTCCTTCGCCTGCTTCTTGCCTTGGATCGGCATCAGCATCTCTTTTTGGCCGGCCGCCGCCTTACGCGGCTTCTTGGCGGGTTTGGCAGCCTTCGCCGGCTCCGCTTCTTTGCCGACGCTCCGCCGCAGCGCCTCCATCAGATCGACAACGTTCTCTCCGCGCGGCCGCTCATTCGGCGTGATCCGCTTGCCGGCGCGCTTCTGGTTGATGAGGTTGATCAACGCCGTCTCGTACTGGTCCTCGAACTTGTCCGGCTCGAACCGACCGGACTTTTGGTTCACGATGTGCTTGGCGAGATCGAGCATGTCCTTCGTGACTTTGACATCCTGGATCTCGTCAAAATACTCATCCTCCGAGCGGACTTCGTACGGATAGCGCAGCAGCGTCCCGACCAGGCCCTTGTCCAGCGGCTCGAGCGCGATGATGTGCTCGCGGTTCGTCAGCACCACCCGCCCGATCGCGACCTTGTTCATTTCCCGGATGATCTCGCGGATCACCGCAAAGGCGTCATGGCCGACTTTGCCATCCGGCCGGAGATAGTAAGGGCGGATCAAGTAGCGCGGGTCGATTTCTTCACGATCGACGAACTCGTCGATGTCGATGGTCCGGGTGGATTCGAGCGCCACCGCCTCGAGCTCTTCCTTCGACATCTCGATGAAGGTTTCCTTGTCGAGCATGTAACCCTTGACGATGTCCTCGTTGGCAACCTCCTCGCCGGTGTCGGCGTCGACTTTCAGGTACCTGATGCGGTGCCCGGTCTTTCGATTGAGCTGATTGAACGAGATCTTCTCGCTCTCCGATGTGGCTGGGTACAGCGCGACCGGACAGGTTACGAGGGATAGACGCAGGAAGCCTTTCCAGTTGGCGCGCGGGGCCATGTTACGCGGAACTCCGGTTTTCCAAGGCGGTTGGATTCAAGACGATCGAGCAAGGCTTGTTCCGACACTCTCCACCGTGGTCCTTCAATTTATTCATGAACCCCGCTTCATCGCGACCAAGCGCGCTCCATCTTCCGTGAACGAAAAGGAAAGGTGTGCCATGCTGCCACAACACCGGCTTTCGGATATGGAATTTATGGTCTTACCGCATATCACCATAACCACCCGAGCAAGTTCGTAATGTGCAACCTCTCCAGCATCACCACCAATCAGGAAGCGATCCGCGCGCTTTTTCGCGTGATCAACCGCTACGTCGGCAACCTGCCGCCGATGCCCGGCGTGTTTCCCGATTATCTGGCCCCCGTGGTGCGCAACGCCGGCGACGGCCGCGAGCTTGTGCTGATGCGCTGGGGCATGCCGCTGCCACCGCAAAAACCCGGAGGACCAGTAACGAACATCCGCAATACCCTTCGAAATACTGGCGCGCCTGGCTTAATCCGCAAAACCGTTGCCTGGTCCCCTTCAACAGCTTCGCCGAATACGCACCAGAGCCGAACCCAGCCACGAAGAAAAAGGACGTGGTCTGGTTCGCGCTCGGTGATGACCGGCCGCTCACGGCCTTTGCCGGGATCTGGACCGAGTTCAAGGGCGACCGCGGCACCAAGTCGAAGCCGATCCCGGGCCTCACCTGGTCTATGGCTTCCTGACCACCGAGGCGAACACTGTCGTCGCGCCGATCCATCCCAAAGCGATGCCGGTGATCCTGACGACAGATGAGGAGCGCGATGTCTGGCTGCGCGCCCCTTGGGATGAGGCCAAGGCCCTGCAACGACCGCTGCCGGATGCCACGCTCAAGATCGTCATGCGCGGCCCCGACAAGGAAGATAGGCTCGCCGCATAAAAGTTTGCTTATGCCCACCCCAGAGAGGAACGGAACGCCGTGGGTCCGATTACATCTCCATGACGGAACGAATCTTGTACGAAAGCAGCAACGGGGACACCTGGTTCCTGGCGCGCGATCCGACTTCCAAGATGCCCGTCGTAAGGCATCAGCCGAATCTAAGCTCTGGAGGACAGGTGTCCGACACGGCCATAGGTAAATTTCTTCGAGACGGAGCTAATGGGCCAGAACACCGAGCGCTCCTCGAGTTGATCGGCACGCTGATCGATGACTGATCGCACGCGGCCGCCCGTCGTCCATCGACGACGGAAGATCAGGCCCACTTATCTTCTTCGCGGCGGGCTTCGTCCTCATTGAGGCGCTCGGCCACGTCATCAGCGACAGGTGAATCTTCCGTCGTCGCGATCGGCGTGCCGTCCTGCTTCTTGATCGTTTCGCCTTCGGCATGCACTGGAAAATCATCGGGCTTTAGTGGCTTCCTTGACGTCGACATCGCGTCTCCCTCCTGTGTGCCGACACAATAGCACGCGCTCTAAGAAACGGGGGCCAGAACTCTCGAGTAGCTAGATGCGTCCACTTCGGGACACGTGCTCACTCGTTTTCATCCTCGCTAAGTTCCCGCTCTGCCTGTAACCAGAACTCTAGATCCCGTCCCGTAGGCCGCCCGTGCTGTTCCCAGAGTTCGTGGGCACGAGCCCCTGATTGCTTGCTTGGACCGCCGCGCCGCTAGGCGCCGTTGCAGGCTCTCCCTCAGATCCTCGACGAACGCCTTGAGCCGCTGATAGGTCGTTTGGTCGGTTATCCCGGAAGCCAGCCGCTTCGCCTGTTCGAGTTGGCGCTCTAACTCTTGGGGCTCGGTGCTCTGGCTCATGGTCACCTCCGCCAGAAATAAATCGGCGGGGGCAAAATTGTTCATCTTCGGCTTGTTCGTCCGGGAAGCCGGGCCACGAGGCGCGCCCCGCACCAAAGCTCGATGCCATGGCCCTCGACCAGCCGCCGAGCCCTTTCGATCGCTTCTTCGTCATCAGCGCAGACCATCGGTTCTAAGCTGATGATATGGCCGTCCAGCGCGACGGTATAGGCTCGGTATTCCGGCATGGGCTATTGCGGCGCCCGCAGGCCGGGCGAACTAAGCCACTCATCGATGTGGGAGGCTGTCTCACTTTGCCGCGCCCTTCGCAGTAGGTTTTCGCGCTCTTTGCCGGGTGGCAGTTTGTTGGCTTGCTGGCGGGCCAGCTTAGCGTGCTCGATCAAGCGATCACGGAGGGACAAAACTTGTTTGAAACGGCGTCTCTTCATGACGCGCTCCATCCTTAATGCAGGCGGGAGCACAACACTCTCAGTCACCGCTAAATAGCCTTGGGATGGTACGGCGATGAAGCCAGCCTACGCCCAATCAGTGCTGGCTTCGGTCTAAAAGTGCACACAGCCTCGGTATGCAGTTTCTGAAGCAGAAGGATCTATGAGGTCGGCCAAGCGTCGAATCCCCGCCTCTGGCATTAAAGCCCGAGCCAGGCGCCCCTCCGGCAACCTCCGGCCGGTTGCGCGAAAGGGGGAGAAAGTGACCTACATCCACGAACGGAAGGTGCCCACCGCGGCCTAGACGAAGCAAAGCTCTTTGGCGTGTCAGCAATCCGGCATTCCCGCCGGACGTGCCGACGCATTTCCAGTGGAGCCGGTTGAGCCAGAAGCGCCAGAACCGGTGGGGCCGGGCATGGTTGAGCCCACAGTCGTTTCAGGTGCCTTTTCCGACGATGATGTACCAGCGGAAGTCGGGTTCTTTTCGCGAATGATGTTGCTGCTGACATCCCAGCATTGCTTGGGCGTGACGCCCTGATCGCGGTTTGCAGTAACGCCCGTTCCTTGTGCGTTTGCGAAGCTGGTGACTGCCAAAAGGATGGCGCCACAAACCGAAGCGAAATAGATCGTTTTCATGGTTCTTTCCTTCTCATCTGACTGCGGGCGCTCAGTGAACCGGTGGATGCCTGAGAGCGGGGCCGATCGCCTGACTGCCGTCGGCAGCCAACTCGTCCCCGAATGAGGGTCGCTGTGCGAGCCTCTGCCATTCTTCGGAAAGCCGCAGCAGTTGCTGCTTGTCTATCGAAGAGACCGTCGTCGCGGCTTGTCGACCGGCAGTGCGCGGCTCGCGTGCGGCAAATATCTCCGTGCTCAACCATGACCGGTACACTGGTCTGCGCTCGCTCCCGGGCGCCGATTGCCCCGCATCAACTTCAATTCACCCGACCGGTTTAACGTTCCTAGCCCAGCCGTCTAGGAACGGTCTGCGGAAGGTCGCGTTTGCGGACGGAAAGTCGTGATTTGTGGTCGATGCCCCGTTTCTTCTTTCACATCAACGGAAAGTTCCCGTTTCGGGATGAAGTCGGAACGGAGCTTCGAGACGATCGCGCTGCTTGGAAGGAAGCTATGTTGTTGACCCGGGACATCGAAACATCGCTCCAGCCGGGGGAGAGTTGGAGCCTCGACGTCGAAGCTGGCGACCGCGTGCTGTACCGGATCAGCATCACTAGCGAAGAAGGATGAACAGCGCGCCCGCTACGGAGCCACGATAAACGAACACATTAGCTAGCCCGTTGACGACACCGAGTGCTGTCCGAGTTAGGACACCTGCCCCAAAAAATCAGGACCTCGCAGGGCGCGATTGGCCGCTCTTAGCAAACAGCGTTTGTTGGGACGCCGGGAAATAGCGGGAGAGGACCTCGCTCCGTCTCCACGAAGGGGTCGCTTCCGTTCTTTAAACTGGAGCCCTCCGAAACGGCCCCTCGGCCCCGTACTAAAGCCGTCTCGTTGTGGCACCTGAAAATAAGGGCATTTGGCCGACGGCGAACAGAATGTAAATCGGTCGCGGGCGCAGACTTTAAGCTCGCAATCGAGCGCCGCTGGCTGGGGCTGCACGAGAGCGGCACCTACGTGAAGATCACGCTGGAAGGCGCCGAGCTACACGGTTAGCTCTCAACTCCATTACCAGGACCCGAAATGATGGGCAGCCTGCACAGAGGAACATCAAGCGTCCTGCTGCGATTGATCCCTATAACCTGACACAGGAAGATCCAAATGGCAGTAGAGTCTCGCGAGACAGTCAATCTGATCGGAAGCGACAAGGTCGAAGGCACGGCGGTTTACGGCGCCGAGAATAAAAAGATCGGAACTATCGAACGCGTGATGATCGACAAAGTTAGCGGCAACGTCTCTTACGCTGTCCTGAGCTTTGGTGGCTTCCTTGGCATCGGCGATGATCACTACCCGCTGCCATGGCAATCGTTGAAATACGACACGAACCTAGGCGGCTACGTTACTGGGATCACCGAAGACCAGCTTCGCGGGGCTCCAAAGTATCGTGATGAGAATGCGTGGAACTGGAGTGATCCGGCCGCCGGACGCATGGTGAACGAATATTATGGCGTTCCTGTCGTTTGAGAGGCGGGACCGGCCGACCTATGCGAGTTGGCCGGTCACCTCTCCGGCTCCTCGCGTTTGTTCTCGCCGTCCTCATCTTTTCGGACGACATCTTGGTCCTTGTCGTTCGTCCTGGGGCGCGGAGGCGACTTGGGCCTGCCCGCCTGGCCACCGTGTTTGCCTCCTCGGTCTTGGATCCCCTCCAAGTCATTTTCCTTGGGCAAGAGTCCATCTCCTCCTGGCGGCGCTAACGCGCGAGCCGCCGCTCTACTTTCCGTCGGCCGTTGCCGACCTTCTTCACCGCTTTCTTGACTGCGGACGACGATCGGCCCGTCTTCTTCGACTCGTAGCTAACCTCATGCCGCTGGCCGCCGGCGACTCGCGCGCGGTCCTGCTTGCGACCGCGTGATGTCTCCTTCTTCGCTTTCTTTGCCATAGGTTCCTCTATCGACCTTCCCGCAACGCAGCTCGACTCAAGAAAGTTCGGCTATCCCGGATTATCGTGTTGAATCGCAGTCAAGGGTATCGAGCTGGTATGTGTAGATTCTATGGCTGCTTCTTCCGCCAAGAGGAAGCGTCCAAAGCCGTCCCCGTCGGAGATGAAGAAGCAGTTCAGTCGATTCCGAGCAACGCAGCCAAGCGCTCGCGCACTTCGGTGAGCACGACGTCAGGTGCTCGTCCGGCATGCTGGATCGGTCGTTTCTCCCACGAGATGCTGCGGGGCTGGTCAGCCAGCACGACGCCGCGGAAGCTGGCGCCGTCGGGCAGCTTGGCCTCGAAAGGATAGTCGCGTACGCGGCTGGTGATTGGGCAGATCACGCAAAGGCCGGCTGCAGCATTGTAGTTGTGCGGTGATAATACGATTGCTGGCCGTCGACCACTTTGTTCGTGGCCGGCCGTGGGGTCAAGATCGATCCAGATGAAATCGCCGGCCTCCGGACAGTAGTTACCAGACTTCGTTGCCAACGGATTGCCCCCAATCAACCTCTTCATGACGGTTGTCCGGCGTTATGCCGGCAACCAGCTTGTCGAGTGTGTAGCGACGCTTGCGCCGGGCCGACCGCGCGATCTCAATCACAAGTCTACCGTCGCTTACGGTCATTTCGGCGGCCTTGCCGTCGCTGGCGCCGATTTCATCAGCGAATGCTTTTGGCACGCGCAGCGCCAGGCTGTTGCCCCACTTCTGAAAGGCCACCTTCATGTTCGGACTCCGGCATTGATGATACAATGTAGATACAGGCCAGGAGTAGGTCAAGCGGTGTGTGCGCCCGGACGAGGGAACAAGGCCGGAAAACGATAGTGGCCCCCAACACGATAATCCGAAACTCGATTGATTTCGACGAGCCCATTTCAACACGATAATCCGGAAAGCCGAAAGTTCCGCTTGCTTGCCATGGGCCGGAACGAATCGGTTCGGCCGGATTCGAGTCTCCGGCGACCTTGAGATGAAGGTGATATGTGTGCTGTTGCGTTGCGTTCGGACGGGTACGGTGTTGCCCGCGTTAGCGGGGTAAGGAAGGCGCCCAAGTTCGGCTTCGCGAAGCCGCGCGATCCGACCTTACGCGAACGGCCACCCGACGGGGCGGGGTTGGGTTTACGAAATCAAGGCGGACGGCTACCGCGGGCAACTGCATCTCGACGGTCGCGAGATCAGCGTGTAATCCCGGACACGCTACAATTGGACGGAGCAATTCTCCTGCATCGCGGCGGCGGCGCGAAAGCTGAAGGCGAAGACCGCGGTCATCGATGGAGAGGCTGTCGTCTACGGCAGTCAAGGCCTTCCCGATTTCCAAGAACTGTGTCGGGAGCTTGGGCCGCAGAAGAGCAATCGGATTCGCTTTCATGCGTTCGATCTTCTGTATCTCGACGGGTACGACCTGCGGAACGCCACCTATTCCGATTGATCGGGCCATCGGGCACCCAAGCGGCGATGATGCCGCGTGTGGTGAGACTTCTTTGGAAGATCAATGTCTATTTCGACAAATGTTCCTTTCAAGCTGCATTGAATCGGCAATTGCTTTTTGCTGTCGGAACGACGGGTCTCGGCAGCGAACGTGGCAAGTCGACGCTCAAAAGCGAACAGAAAGCGGTCGGGGTTCAAGTTGGGGAACGCTACGCCCTTCCCCACCGCTGACCGAGATGCGTTAAACTCGAAGGCGAGCCTTTTCGGGTCGCCTGCGCTGATATCGCAAACACGGCGAGCTTGCGGAGGCTTTTTGCAGCGGCCGTCCCCCAGTTCTCGAGCCGAAGGCTGAGTCCAGGTCAAGCAGGTGGCGAAGCCGCCGCCGTTGATTCGTCACGGCTAGCCGCAGACCAGAACGCGCCTGTGACGCCTGTACACGTAATGGCAGTCGCTGTCGGAGTAAGTCCCCTCTTGCGGAGGGGGCGACCATTCTATAATCGAGACAAACGACGACCGCGCGACCGCTCTCATCGAGCGTCGTGCACACATCGATGCGCAAACATGCGACCAGCTTGTTCGACCGTCGTTATCGAGCGACTAGAGAGTGCAGCCAATCGTCCGTCTGCGACCGATAACTGGCCCGTCAGAAATTCGCATTCCGCCCGGTTCAGCTCCAGCGCAAAGACAAGCTCATGCCGGCGTCCCCAGATATCATCCGGCAACAGCGCCGAACCGGCATTGAGATAGGTGAGCGCCGAGGCATAGGCGGTCAACGCCTTGGCGCGCTTTCCCGCGATCAGGTTGAGCTCAGCGAGCTGCTCCCGCTCCTCTCGCTGTACGATCAGCGCGGCCCCGCGGTTAAGCTGGTTGACGATTTCGAAGATCGCCTCCTCCCGGCCCTCTGGGGGAATTTCGAGAATGCTGGGAGATGGATGCTCCACGGCAGGCTGGATCACCAGCACAGCGCGCTGCTTGCAACCGTCACCCAGCCGCCATCCTCGGTAGAACACACGCTCGCCGTCCCGCCAAAGGAATTCCAGACTGCTACCGCCATCAGGGCCCAATCCAAAGTTTCGGGTCAATTGGTCCAATGGGCGGGTCTCCGGAGGTGCCGCTGGGCGCAGCGCTTAAGCGTCATCCGAGTTGTCTTCGTGCGTCCTTAGCGCACGCTCCACGCATTCGAGCAGCCGCGGCTCATCGAATGGCTTGCTCAAGAAGTCGACGGCTCCGGCCCCCATCACGCGTTCTCGAATCCGATCCTCCGGGAACGCCGTGATGAAGATCATCGGCGTGGTATAGCCGTTGGCAATCAAGTACTCCTGCAGCTCGATACCGTTCATGCCGGGCATCTCCACGTCGGCAATCAGGCACGACGTTTCGCGCAATCGAGGCGACGACAGGAATTCCTGCGCCGAGGCAAACGCATGTACAAAGAATCCCAGTGATCTCAACAACCTTGCGGTCGCGGTACGCACCGAAGCATCATCGTCAACGACCGAGATTATCGGGCCATCAGCCACGCGACCTACCTTTGTTCGAGGGGAAGGCGACTGAGGTCGCACCCCCGATAAATGGTGCCGCCTGAACACATGATACGGCTGATTTGCGTGATGAGAACTATACTCAGGTATCGAAGGGCCGTATCTCAGTGCTGTAGCGTCGGCGGCTTCACGCCAAGGGCTTCAGCCATCCTGACTAGATCGGCTACTGTCCTCGCTTCCATCTTCTTCATGAGATGGCTGCGATGCACTTTCACGGTGATTTCGCTGAGATTGATCTGAGCTGCGATCTGCTTGCTCATCAATCCGCGCGCGACCAGAGCCATGATTTCGCGTTCGCGAGCGGTAAGGGATTCGAAGTGCGCCCTCATGTCAGCGATCGCATGTTCATGTTCGCGCCGCTTCTTGTCGCGCTCGATCGCGGCCGCGACAGCATCCAGGAGGTCCTGGTCACGAAACGGCTTGGTGAGAAAATCAACGGCACCGGCCTTCATCGCCCGCACCGACATCGGGATATCGCCATGCCCCGTAATAAACACGATTGGAATTCGAACGTCCGCTTGCTCCAATGCTGCTTGGAAGTCGAGACCACTCAATCCGGGCAGCCGGATGTCAAGCACCAGGCAGCCTGGAACTTCCGGGCGCTCGCTCTGCAAGAACTCGCGCGCCGATGCGAATACTTCGACCCGCAATTGTACCGAGTAAAAAAGCCTCGCAAGAGCTTCGCGCATCGACGCGTCGTCGTCCACTACGAAGACCATCGGCTGGTCCGCGCTTCCAACCGGCTTTGCCGATGAAGTGTGCTGCCCTACCATGCCGCCTCACACTGTTGATCGGCTGATCCCTTGAAGTAATTGAAGGAGACGGGCGCCGATATGCGAGTCGACGGGATCAACGCCTGCGACGCCCAGCAAGAGCAGGCGCAAGGTAAATTCGGGGCCGCCCGGATCCTCCCTGAAGGCCACGGCGCTCCGCACCACAGGCGCGCTACCGATCGATCGGACCGGGCGACCTGACCGTTGGTAGTCCTACCATACTGGACGATATCCGATCTATTCACGACCACCCGCTGTGATATGCAACCGGTTCCGAATTGGAGGTAAGTCACAGACACCTCGAGGGAAGCGGCCAAAATCTGACCGCAACGTTCTAACGAAATCCCCCCGCACAGGCAAACCCTCGGTTCTCTTCTGCCTCACAATGGGCGTTGCACCATCGGAGGCGCCGGGCTCTTCCCGCGCCCTCAAACGAGAGTTATGCTTGCATAATATGGCGCAGCGGAGTGACTCCTGTCGAGAGGTGTTGGTTCGAGCGAAGGGTTGATGGCAATGACGCGCAGTCCAGCCCGCGAGGCAGTGCTGCTCTTGCTCGGCCTTAGCGCCCTGGCATTGCTGACGGCACTGTGCTTTTGGCTGGAATTCCGTCTCGTCTCAGCGTCTTTCGCCTGTCTAATTCTGATCGTTCTGCTGTCCCTTGCCGGCGGCTTCATTTCCCTGATTGCGTTGTCCTTCATCGCCGTTGTGTGCCTGAATTTTTTCTTTGCCCCTCCAATTTTCCATTTCCGTGTCGACTATCCAGAGGACATCATCGCGCTAGCCGCGTTCTTGATCACCTCGTTGGTGATCACCGGCTTGGTGGCACGGATGCGCGCCGGACGGGATGAGCTGGCCCACGTACTCAACGGGCTTCCGGCCTTGGTCTGGAACATGTCGTCGGACGGCTCGGTTACTTTCGCCAATCGGAGGTTCCACGACTACACCGGCTTCCCGACGGAGGAACTAGACTTCTTGGGCTGGATGAAGGCACTGCATCCAGCAGATCGCGAAGTCGAGGAGTGGCGCGCTATGCTTGCGAACGGAACGCCGTTTGCGAGGGAAGCACGCATTCGAAACGTTACCGGCGAATATCGTTGGTTCATAGTTCGCATGGTGCCGCTGCCAAATGAGCAGGGAAAGATCACGAAGTGGTGCGCAACCGCAGCCGACATCGAGGAACGAAAGCAAGCACTGGAGGCATTGCGCGAGAGCGAGGAGCGATGGCGAGCGGTGTTCGAGCACAACCCCACCATGTATTTCATGCTGGATGCCGCCGGTACCGTGTTGTCCGTGAATCCTCATGGCGCCGGCCAGTTGGGCTACTCGGTGGGCGAACTGGTAGGCCGTTCCGTGCTGGACGTCTTTTATGAAGCCGATCGGCCAGCTGTTCAGCGCAATACTGCGCTTTGTCTTGAACGGATTGGCCAGTCGACAAGCTGGGAAGCGCGAAAGCGGCGCAAGGACGGAACGACGCTATGGGTTCGCGAGACCGCTAGAGGAATGTTGATCAAGCAGCAGCCGGTACTCCTGGTCGTCTGCGAAGACATTACGGACCGCAAGCGTGCCGAATATCTGACTGAACATGTCTTCGAGACAATTCCAGATATCGCATCCATCATCGGTCGAGACTACCGCTATCACCGCGTCAATCCGGCACACGAGAGGTTTTGGGGCACGCCATCTGAGAAGATCATCGGGATGCATCCGGCGGATATCGTCGGAAGAGAGACGTTTGAGCGGTTGATCAAGCCAAATCTGGATCGCTGCTTCGCCGGCGAGGAGATCAGCTTCAGCGAATGGTTCGACGGTCCAAGTGGCCGCCGATACTGGGCTGTGACCCATTCACCGCTGCAGCTGGAACCGGAACAGGTAGACAGCGCGCTGGTGCTGGCGCGTGACCTCACGGATCAAATGCTGGCCTCCGAAAGGCTACACGATGCCCAAGCCGAACTAGCGCACGCAAATCGCGTCGCGACCGTTGGTCAACTAACCGCCTCCATTGCGCATGAGGTCAATCAGCCCGTCGGGGCGCTGGTCACGAACGCCCATGCCGCCTTGCGCCTGCTCAGCGCAACGCCCCCTGATCTGGAGCTGTCCTCCCAGGCACTCAATGATATTATCAAGGATGGGCGGCGGGTCAGCGAAGTGATCAACCGGATCCGGGCATTGGTCAAAAAAGCGCCAACGCAGATTGACGAGTTGAATATTAACGAGGTGATGACGGAGACAATTGCCCTGACGCGCGGCGAGATCATGAAGAATAGGATATCTTTGGAGACAGACCTCGCAGATGATTTGCCATTAGTTCGCGGAGATCGCGTTCAGCTGCAGCAAGTCATTATTAACTTGGTGATGAATGCTATCGAAGCAATGAGCGACGTCGACGAAGAGACGCGAATCTTGCAGATCGGCTCCAGAGAGCGAGACGGCGCCATCTTGCTCACAGTCCGCGACTCAGGTCCGGCGTTCTGCCCAGAGACTCTGGCCCGGTTCTTTGAGGCATTCTATTCCACCAAAGCCAGCGGCATGGGCATCGGACTGTCGATCTGCCGTTCAATTATAGAGACGCACGGCGGACGCATTTGGGCCACCGCAAATGCGGGCCGGGGCGCCACGCTTCACGTCGTCCTGCCCACGTCGAAAGAGGCTGCGCCTTGAGGTGGACCTGCGGCCCTGTGATCAGAGCGCCTTCGCTCACGTTTGCAGGACTTACCCTAGGCTCCGGCGGTACTGCGAGGGGGTGTTTCCTGTCATTTGCCGAAACGCTGCCGAAAATGAGCTCGTCTCGCTGAATCCCAGCGCGAGCCCAATGTCGGTCACTGACCGTCCCGGATCTCCAAGCAGCGCCTTGGCGCGTTCGATCCGCCGATTGATGTGGTACCGGTGTGGCGGCATGCCGAATGATTGCTTGAATGCGCGGCAGAAATAGTACGAGCTCAGACGAGCGAGCCCCGCCAGCGCGGCGAGCGAGATAGGCTCGGCCAGGTGTTCCTCGATATAGCGGGTGACGGCGCGCTGTTGCCAGACAGCCAGCCCGCCCCTCGCCAATGGTTCGCGGCGCGGATGATGGCCGTGGCTTTGCATCAACTCATGCGCGACAATCACCGCAAGCGCTTCACAATAGCGCTCGTTTTCGCAGCCCCGATCGATTGCTGCTGTGAGCTTGGCGGCGGCATCCCACAGCCCGCGATGTTCGAAGAACAGACGGGGCGCAAGTTGAGCAGCCGGTAAATCCGCATCGATGGCGTAGATCGGCAGCCTCGCGGGATCTAAATAGAAGCAGGTCATACGACTGGGGACGCGAGGCTGCTGCCAGTCTTGATATTCGTGACCGGCGGGTACGAACGTGAGCTTGCGCTTGAGCGTTCGCAGCTTCGAAGGCGGCAGATTCCGAACGACCGTCTCGCCGTGGTCACGAACGCCCTCCTCGTGGACAAGCAGCAGATGGCACGGTGCACGGAATCGGAACTCGACCCTGTCATGTGCGACGCACCGGACGATCTCGACGGCGATCCCATCCCAGGCGATCGTCTGACGACTGACGGCATGAGCAGGAAATATCTCGAGGGCGTGGTGACCAGCATTGTGCGTTCCGCGATCACATAGCTGCTCGCAGCCGCCGCCGCGCGGCAGACGCTTGTTCTCGAAGCGGGAGTCATCGACGCGCAGCAGTCTGGTCTCTTCCCAATGCGGGTGGTCGTGCGAACCGCAGGGTTCGGAGAAGTTAGCGAGCCGTGCAGCATTGATATCGAACGAGTGGGTCAGCATCGTTGCTCCCCTTTGTGGCCCCTGCTCCACAGCAAGTAGGTCATCCGACCGCGACCGCTCAATCGTAGCGAGGTTCATGCGACTAAGTCGCTCGTTTCCGCCACACATACTCGGCAGTGGCTGCGCTCATACCTCGGTTGCCTGCGCTATACCTCGGTATGCGGCAAGGGAGACTGGGACCTCAGCGAGGAACGAATGGGCCTCCAGAACAGTGATGAATTCTGGTGAGCCGCGCTGGATGACATTCGCAGCAAATAGCATCCAGTGCGATCATGCCGCCCGAAGCAGGTGATCTGCCGCAAGCCGGCACGGATGACGGTTGCCGGTGCAAATGCGCGTCATCCTCGACGCTCGCATCCAGGCACGTCGAACTGAAAAATCGCGCCGCGAGGCGTATTCGCTGTCACCCAAATACGCCCCCCATGAGCCTCGATGATCGAGCGGCAGATCGCAAGTCCCATGCCGATACCGTCGGTTTTCGTCGTGTAGAAGGCTTCAAATACGCGTTCGATCGATTCCGCGTCCACGCCCGGGCCCTCATCACTTACTGCAACTCTCACTTGGCCCGATTGCCCCGCTTTGGTGGTGATCAACAACTCGCGCGACGCATTGCTTTCCACACTCATCGCCTCGACCGCATTGACGATCAGATTAAGCAGCACTTGTTGGAAGTCGGTCCTCTCTCCGTCAATGGGACACAACCCTTTCGCTAGATCGGTCTTGAGTAAAATGCCGTTCCTGACGATTTCGCTCCTTGTCAGCGCAATGACTTCGAGAATCACTTCGTTGATGTCCAAATGATCCTTCCGCGAGGGCATCTTCCTGACGAGCGCGCGGATCCTGGCAATGATATCACCGGCGCGTATGCCGTCTTTCACGATTTCCTCGAGCGTGTGCCGCACTTCGTTCAGATCCGCCGGCTGCGTGCGCAGGAATCGCAATGCAGCGCGACCGTTGGCGACCACGGCGGTGATCGGCTGATTGACCTCATGGGCGATCGAAGCCGCGAGCTGTCCCATGGTCGTAATGCGATTGGCGTGGCCGAGCATCTTTTGCGCGTTCAGACGCGCCTCTTCCGCCAGCTTGCGTTCGGTCACATCAATGGTGCAACCCACGATCTCAACGAGGTCTCCCGATGGGCCCAACACAGGATGTGCTGTGCCATGAACGTATTTGACCGTGCCGTCCGGATGAACCGTGCGGAAGTCTACCTCGTAGTCCACACCGTTGCGGACCATCCTGCCCATCACGTCGATCGCCCTTTCCCGGTCGTCGGGATGGATACGCTGCACCCACTCGTTCGGATCGGGGACACTCGCGGCGGAATCAAAGCCAAACAGACGGTGGTATTCCTGTGATGAATGGATGATACGCCGGCTGGCGACGTCATACGCCCAACTACCGGTATGACTCATCCTCTGCGCGTCCGCCAGGAAAGCCTCGCTCCGGCGCAGGGCTTGTTCGGCGCGCTTGCGATCCTCGATGTTAGTTGCTGTTCCGTACCATCGGACGATATGTCCGGCATCATCGTGCAACGGCGCAGCGTGAACAAGGAACCAGCAATATTGGCCATCGGTCGCCCTTCGCAGGCGCGCTTCACTCTCGAACGCTTGCCCGGTCGCCAGCGATGCACGCCACTTTTCGGCATGTTCGCCAATGTCTTCGGGATGAAAGACTGCCTGCCAACCCCAGCCGGCTGCCTGCTGTGCAGGCATACCTGTGTATTCCAGCCACCGTTGATTGACGAAAACATTGGATCCATCGGGCAGCGCCCCCCAAGCAACGGTGGGAATTGCGTCGATGATGAGCCGAAGCCGGCTCTCGCTGCTCCGCAGTTCTTGCTCCACAGCCCTGCACCTCGCGCCTCGGCAGCGTCCGTGTCAGCTAATCATGCCCTTCTTAACTCCGCCAGCACCTTGTCTGGCGTAAACGGCACCGAACGCAGCCGCACTCCCGTTGCCTCGAAAACGGCACCGGCGATCGCCGAGGGCACGACAGCGCAGGCCGGCTCCCCGCCGCCCCAAGGGACCTCTTCAGGTCGATCAATCAACTCGATCACGACATCGGGGAGTTCCGGAAAGGTCAGGATTGGATAGCTCGCCCAATCGAGGCTCGTGACCATCGACCGATCGAATGTTACCTGCTCCTTCAAGGTGCGGCTCACCGTCTGAACGATGCAACCTTCGATCTGATTTCGCAGCCCGTCAGGGTTGATGATTTGTCCGCAATCATGCGCGACATAGAAGCGCTTGACCGCAAGTTGACCGGTTTTGCGATTGATCTCCACCTCGGCAACCACGCCGACATAGGTGCGGACCAGTTCGTATTTAACATAGGCAAGTCCGTGCCCAGTCACGATGTCCGCATTACGAGCGCCTTTCGGGCGCTCGCGCCATTTGCTCAATTTAGCGAGCCGTTCGAGAAGCTCCTTGCCGCGCGCGTCGGTGAGATGCCTCAGACGAATGTCGAGCGGATCTGTGTCTGTTGCGGCGGCGATCTCGTCGAGAAAGGACTCGTTCGCAAACGTGTTCTGCAAGCGTCCGGGTGAGCGAATCCACGCCGGCCGAAGCGGCGTCGATGCCAATCGGTGCGCGGTCGTCGTCACGTTCGGAAACACGTAAGGGACCGCTAGATCATTGAGCACCCCGCCAGGGCTGAGCTTGCCGAGACTGTTCAGTCCCGCGAGTTCGGAGCCGACGAGTGTCACAAGGCCGGCCGTTCCATCCGGCACGTAGAGCTCGGATTCCCAAGCCGCCACGTTTCCAAGCTTGTCGATACCGGCCCGCATGTCGAGCAGCGTAGGCGGCCCCTTCGGATCCCAGCCGTGCTCATCCGCACGCATCCATTGCACGCGCACCGGCTTGCCTATCGCGCGCGACAACAGAGCAGCGTCGGCCGCAGCATCCTCGTGTCCATTGCGGCCATAGCAGCCCGCCCCTTCGACATAAATGCAGCGCACGTCAGCCTCGGAGATCGCGAGCGTGGCCGCGAGCTGCTTGCGCAGATCGTGCGTTGCTTGCGATGCGGTCCAGCAGGTCAGTTCGCCGTCCGCGACTTTTGCCACAGCGCAGGAGGGACCGATCGAGCCGTGGGTATGAATTGCGAACTCGTAGGTTGCGGAGAGCTTGTGCACCGTGTCATCGAGCGCAGTGCGAGAGTCGCCAGTCCGGCTGGTGACATCGTCACGCACGACCGGGGTGCTGCGCACGTGCCGCCATATTCTGCTTTGCTCCGGCAACCCCTCCCACTTGGACCAAGTCACCGCCAATTGCTGGGCGGCCTTGATTGCTCCCCACTCCGTTTTGGCAACGACGCCGAGAAAGTTGTTGATGCGGACCACCTTCACGAGGCCAGGAATGTCAGCCACCGACGCTTCGTCATAGGAGACGAGCGTGGCGCCGAAGCCCGACGGGCGTATCACCCGGCCGTGCAACATGTCCGGTAGTTTGAAGTCCTGCATGAAGGTGAAGCGGCCGGTCACCTTGTCAGGAATGTCCAGCCGAGGCACAGCCTTACCGACAATCGTGTAAGCATGGGGGGACTTTTCCTGCACGTCTTTGGCGATCTCGAGTGCCAATGTTGTGCCGTCGACGACCTCGCCGATCGGCAGCCGCCTGCCATCCCTGCCCGTTATGACGCCCTCGTGAAGCGACAGCGTGGAAATTTCTTGCTGCAGACGCGTGGCCGCCCGGCGAAGGATCGCCCGGCGCGCAGTCGCGGCGGCCCGGCGCAACTGCATCCCGCCATTCTGAATCGAGAGACTTCCCGACGTCACTCCCTGGTCAGGGGTCAACGCGGTGTCGCCCTCGACAAGCGAGACCTGGCTCATCGGGACGTCAAGCTCCTCGGCGACGATCTGGGTCAACGCCGTCCGCACCCCGGTGCCAAGATCGACCTTGCCGGAATAGACAGTGATGCGGCCGTCCCGCGTGATCGCCAGAAAGCCATCGACCCGATCCGGCGAGACGGTTTTCGGTCCAGAAACCTGCCTGGCTGCGCTCGAAGACAAAGGCAGACCAAAGCTGACAACGAGTGCGCCGGCTGCCAGCAGCAACGCGCGTCTATCGATATGATTCATTGGCTCGTCTCAGGTGCCAGCGGCGCGCAGGACCGCGCGCACGATGCGCAGGTGCGTGCCGCAACGGCATAGATTGTTCGCTAATTCGGCCTTGACCTCTCCTTCATTCGGCTTCGGATTGCGTGCCAGAAGCGCGGCGGATTGCATGATCATGCCGTTGATGCAGTAACCGCACTGCAGAGCCTGCTCCTGGACAAAGGCCTCCTGAAGCGGATGTGGCCTTGCGCTCGTGCCGAGACCCTCGAGCGTGACGATGCTGCCTTTGACTGCGGATAGTGGGGTGATGCACGAGCGGATCGCCGCTCCATCAACATGCACAGTGCAGGCGCCGCACTGGCCGAGACCACAGCCGAAACGCGGACCATGCAAGCCAAGCTCATTTCGCAGGACGTAGAGCAGCGGCGTGTCGGGATCATCGACCGCCACCGAGACGGTCTCACCGTTCACGTTAAGGGCCGTTGTCGCCACAGTCTCTTCTCCTTGCTTGTCCCGATCGGGCTTTGGTGATGCGGCCGGCCACCGTATCGCGGAGGCCAGCCGCGCCCAAGCCGGTTGCGACACGGGGACGCGAGGAGACAACCGACCGACCCAAGACCTATCGATCCTTTGGACAAACGACTTTAGGATTCTTGCCTTGGTCGGCTCAGTCTTGCGCAATTTTCCGATGCGGTGACATTTTTGATCGTGGGGCTTGCTCGCAGAGCCGCGCTCGCGCTCGATATCTTGGCAACAACCCGCAAAGCACGGCAATCACCCACAATCATCCAATGAATTGGTGACTATTCTCCCATCGAGATCGACCCGGACAAGCTGCAATTGAAGGGCGTGGACAAGCGCATTATGACCGAAAGTGAAAAGACAACGCTCCTGACCCGCCGCCGGATACTTGCGTCCGCCGTTGGGATAGCCGGCACGATACCCTTCCCGCCCGTAACGCGGGCCGCCGAACGTCGCGCCGCTGACCTTCGCCTGACTGCCGGCACCAGAACCCTCTCCGTCAACGGCAAACCGGCACAAGTCTTCGGCCTAATCGGGGCGAACGGAAAACCGGGCATAACGCTTTCGCCCGGCGAGCGCTTTCAGGTCGATCTGGTGAATCGGGCCGGCACAGCCACCATCATCCACTGGCACGGTCAGTTGCCGCCCTGGAAGCAGGACGGCTTTCCCTGGCCGCAAACGCCGCCTATCCCCGCGGGTGACACGCGCTCCTATGACTATGCGCCGATCGCCGGCACGTTCTGGATGCACTCGCATCAGGGCATGCAGGAACAGAGCCTGATGGCCGCGCCACTAATCGTGCACAGCGCGGAGGATATGCGCGCCGACCGGCAAGAAGTGATACTGATGCTGCACGATTTCAGCTTCCGCCCGCCGGACGAGTTGCTCGCCGGCCTGACGAAATCCAGCGACAGTCAGAGCGCGATGGCGAAGAGTGGCATGGGCAGCATGAACATGAGTACAGGCATGGGTGCCATGAACATGGGCTCCGGCATGGCGATGGACCTGAACGGCATCGACTACGACGCCTTCCTTGCCAACGACCGCACGTTGGTCGATCCTGAGGTCATCCGCACCGAACCAGGCGGGCGGGTCCTGCTGCGGTTGATCAATGGCGCGTGCTCGACGGAGTTCTGGATCGATCTGGGTGGGCTCACCGGCACCGTGATCGCCGCCGATGGCCATCCGGTTCGACCGGTGCGTGGCACCCTTCTGCCGCTTGCGATTGCTCAGCGGCTCGACGTAATCATTGATCTTCCCGGCAAGGGCGCCTATCCAATCCTCGCACAGGTCGAGGGCAAGCGAGCACGCACCGGAATCATTCTCGCAGCGTCCGGCGCGCCAGTGTCACGCCTCGCCGCGGAGGCCAGCGAAAATGCGCCGCCGGTCGATCTGTCGCTTGAACATCGCCTGGAAGCGATCACGCCTTTAGCGCCGCGCGCGCCGGACGTAACGGACCACGTAACCCTCGCTGGCGGCATGTCGCCATATGCTTGGTCGCTAAACGGCCAATTCTGGCCTGAGATAAAGCCGCTGATGGTTGCCCCGGGGCAGCGTGTGGCGATCGAGATGGTAAATGCCTCGACGATGGCGCACCCCATGCACCTCCATGGCCACGCCTTTCAGGTGACAGCCCTGAACGGCGCGCCGCTCGCAGGCGCCGTGCGGGATACTGTCCTGGTGCCGCCGTTGGGCAGCGTCACCGTTGCCTTTGACGCCAACAATCCCGGCCGCTGGGCGTTTCACTGCCACAATCTGTACCACATGATGACGGGCATGATGACCGAAGTTCGCTACCCCGGAATCGTCTGAGCATTTTGTTTCTCCCTCAGGCGCTTTGAAAGCGGCGTCGAAAGTCCTGTCGTCTGCTTCTGCGGTGCCCTGCAGACCGCAAGAATTCCGCCATCCAGGCAAGCGATGACAAGTCAGATGGAGACGAACGACCTAGATTGTTGCTGTGCCAATCACAAGGTATTCACAGCATGCGAAAAACAACTAACGAAGCTATCCGAGTACTCGCTATCGCCGTACTCGCTATCGCCGCGGCATTCGGCGCAATGTTTCCTGCCGCGGCGGCGGGGGACCCGACCGCAGGAAAGCAGGTATTCGCGCGCTGCGGGGGATGCCATTCGACGATACCAGGCGAGAACAAGATCGGCCCGTCGCTGGCCGGCGTATTCGGCCGCAAGAGCGGGTCCGAGCCCGGTTACAACTATTCGCCCGCTCTCAAGGCGGCGAACATCACATGGGACGAACATACCCTCGATCATTACCTGGCCAATCCCGCCGCCGATGTCCATGGCACCAAGATGTTCATCAATGTCCCGGCTGCTGCAGACCGTCAGAATGTTATCTCATACCTCGAGACCCTGAAGTGAGCAGCAATGATGAAAGCTGAGATCAGCATCGGGATATTGGCGACCGTCTTCTGTGTGTCCGCTCACGGGCAGACGGTCACAGTAAAGCAGCTCGATCACGCCGGAGCCCAGACCGTCCGGCAGGCAGCGAAAGCGACGGCGCAGCAGCAGAACGCGCCCTCTGCTATCGCAGTTGTTGACCCCGCCGGCGATCTGCTCGCATTCCAGCGAATGGACGGGGTCCGCCCGGCAAGTATAGATCTCGCCATCGGGAAGGCGCGAACGGCTGCGCGGTTGCAAAGGCCGACCGTGGAGATCGAGGACAACATCAACCATGGCCGGACGGCATTCGTTACCGCGGGTGTCATGGCCCTCCGCGGCGGCACGCCGATACGCGTGAATGGCGAAGTCGTGGGTGCGGTCGGTGTTGCCGGCTTGAGCAAGGAGACCGACACTGAGATCGCGAGCACCGCTGCATCGGTTCTCAGCCCCGCGTCTGCGGCCCCTCCGCACAATTGAGAGAGTTGCCGTTTGCGCGGACAACGACGCGACGGAGCGTTCGGTGTGCGCTTCTAAGCGAGAGCCTCTTGAGCTGGAAGCATCGGGAAGTTCACTCTGAAACCAGATTGCAAGCCTTCGCGGCTTATCACGAATGAGGGCACGCTCACATGACTACCGCTGCATGTACCCGTCACTGAGCGTCTGCATGAAGCTAACGAGTGCATCCTCCTCCTCATCGGAAAGGCCGAGCCGTCCGACGAACTTGGTGTTCATGTTGCGGATCGACTCCGGCGCAGGCCAGCAGGTGGTCCCCTCGCCGGGGTCGTTGCGACCGCAGCGCGGCAGCACGTCACGCGTGTTGTAGAAGTGCACGATCGACTTGAGACTGGTGAAATAGCCATTGTGTCCGTAAACCTTGACGAAACTCGGGTAAGGCCTCTTGTCGACGTTGCGCAGCGTCGGAACCTGAAAGCGGCCGACAGTCTCGGGCGCGACCGGAGCCCACCGCGCATCGACGGATGAAGGCTGACTGAGCAGATGATCCGCGGTGAGAAAACCTGCGACGCCGGGGTCGACATAGGTTGAGCCTGCCGGGTTGGCGACATAGCCGCGTGCGTCGGGTCCTCGCTCGACGTAGTAGGGAAGCCGTGGGTTTGCGGGCGTGCCGATATTGCTCGCGGTGAAATCGATGAACAGCGGATCTTCGCCCGGGCCGCCATCGCGGTGACAGTTGTTGCATTGCCCCTTGCCGCGGAACAGCTCATAACCCGCCTGCTCCTGAGGCGTAAACTGCGCTTTGCCCGCCAGCACCGCATCGAACTTGGAAGTAAGAGCCGTTACCTCGGCGGACGCCTCGTAGCCGGCGATGGACTGCGCCATCTGGTCGAACGTGGCCGCGGCGCGGCCGCGATCTATCGGCGTAAGATGGACTGGTATCGGGTCGTTCGCGGGCGGCGGCCCCGGTTGATTGCACACCTGCTCAACGTCCGCAGGCCACTGGATAGCAAAGGCCTGCGGACCCCAGACCGCTTCGAACAAGCCGCAATAGGGCCGCTGCACCGCGCGATATACCGCACAGACAATATCGGGCAGGCCCATTTCGACGGGATTGGTCGGCGGCCCCTCCGCCTGCTCGGCGGCTGGATTGCCTAACCGACGGCCGGTTGCGCGCATATCCCAGAAATTGCCGCCGACGAGATCGCCCTGCCCGGGATTATAATGCAAAACAGGGGAAAGCGGTGCGTACGCATGCGACTGCGGCTTGCGGTTGCTAAAGCGGGTGCGCACCGAACCAGGATATGAGCCGGTCGTGCGGTTGAGCTCGGACACCGGCCCAGTGAAGCCGGTTTCGGGCATGTGGCAGAACGCACACGCCTCGTTGCGATGGACAGACAGCTCCTTGTCATAGAGCATCGATTTGCCGAGCAGCTCGATCTGCTGCACTTGGTTATTTGGCGGCGAAGCCAGCCGCTCGAGGGTTTCTGCCTCGATCCGGTCGATCTCGGCCTCGACCTCCGCAATTTCCTTCAGAGCGGCGGGGGAAAGCGTTGTGCTCGCCCCTTGCGCCCACACGGCGGCACCGGCGGTCACGAGCATCACAACCGCCGCGCCAATCCAGACGTTCATCCGGCGTGATCCTGCAAATTGAAGCGTCATCCCGGAAATGTTCTCTCGACGCCTCACCGCATCGCTTGTTGGGGATTGCTCTAACCCACCTGATCTTGCCTGAAAAGAGCCTGCGCAACAAAGCGCGATCACGAGCCGGGCCTTTCTCGAACGGTCACTCTGAGTTCGGATCGCAGCAATTGCGCCCCGGAAACGGCAAGCGCACTCAAGCCGGTTCTACCTGCCGCGGTTAGTTCTTGAAGACGGCCTGTCAACTTGACTGGGAGATCGTGAGATGCCGTTCCGCCGCGAAAGCAGCGGATGAGCGCCTGGTCAATTGCACGCGGTCGACGGCAACAACAGAGAGTTCGCATGCAGCAAATCAAGATCAACGGTGCCTTGCATACTGTCGATGCCGATCCGCAAATGCCTTTGCTGTGGGTGATCCGAGACATTATCGGCTTAACCGGCACCAAGTTCGGCTGCGGTATCGGCGCTTGCGGCGCCTGCACGGTGCATCTGGACGATCAGGCCGTACGGTCTTGCGTCACGCCATTATCGGCAGCCACCGGGCATGAGATCCTCACCATCGAAGGACTGAGCTCCGATGGCACGCACGCAGTCCAGCGCGCGTGGCGGGCCAACAATGTGCCCCAGTGCGGCTACTGCCAGCCGGGCCAAATCATGCAGGCCGCTGCTCTCCTCAAAGAGACGCCAAAGCCGACGGATCAGCAGATCACCGATGCGATGTCAGGCAATATTTGCCGCTGTGGCACCTACGTGCGGATCCGCGCCGCGATCAAATCGGCTGCGGAGGCGATCTGATGACAAGGGTCGTAAACCTCAGCCGGCGCGAAGTGGTCGCGGGCGGCGCCAATGGTCTCGTTCTCGGCTTCATGATCGGATTCGGCAAATGTCCGGCTTTCGCCGCCCCCGCTCATGCGAGCGAAGCTTTTGAACCCAACGTCTACTTGATGATCGATCCAACCGGTCTGGTAACGATAGTCGCGCATCGGTCGGAAATGGGCACGGGAATCAAGACGGGATTGCCGATGGTGCTCGCCGAAGAGCTTGGCGCCGACTGGAGCCGCGTCAGGGTCGTGCAGGCCCAGGGCGATCCGAAATATGGCGATCAGAATACCGATGGCTCCCGCAGCACGCGGCAATTCTACCAGCCCATGCGTGAAGCAGGCGCCTCGGCTCGCCAGATGCTCGAGGCGGCCGCTGCGCATGTCTGGCACGTCAACGCAAACGACTGCCAGGCACGCAATCACACGATCGTGCACGTTCCCACAGGACGGCAGCTGTCGTTCGGAGATGCCGCCAGGGTGGCCGCAACAATGGAGATCGCGCCAGCCGATCACATGGAATTGCGCTTCAAGCCAGCGAACGAATGGCGTTACGTCGGCAAACCCGTTCCGATTGTCGACCTCGACGCCATCACGCGCGGCAAGGCGACCTATGGCATCGACGTCACCCTTCCCGGGATGAAGTACGCGTCCGTGGAGCGCTGTCCGGTCTACGGCGGCAAAGCGCTGCACTTCGACGCCACGGACGCGCTGAAAGTGCCGGGCGTTGAGCAGGTCGTGGAGATTCCGGTCACCCCTATTCCGTCCGGCTTCTATCCACTTGGCGGCATTGCCGTCATTGCCAACAATACCTGGTCGGCGCAGCAGGGCCGCGAAAAGCTGAAGATCATCTGGGATTTCGGCTCCAATGCCGATCACGATTCCACGGCCTATCGGGAAGAGCTCGCGGCGACGGCGAAGCAACCCGGACGAGTCGTGCGCAACCAGGGCGACGTCGACGCGGCGCTCAGCGCCGCCGAACGCCGCATCTCGGCGGATTATTTTGTGCCCTATTACGCCCATGCGCCGATGGAAGTGCCGAACGCGCTCGCCCAGTTTGCCGACGGCAAGTGTGAGATCTGGACGCCCACGCAATTCCCGCAATCCGCGCGTACGACCGTCGCCCAAGTCCTCGGCGTACCGGTCGAAGACGTCACGGTCAACGTGACGCTGTTGGGAGGTGCATTCGGCCGCAAATCAAAATCCGACTACGTTGCCGAGGCTGCACTGCTGTCGCGCCGCATAGGTGCGCCCGTCAAAGTCACGTGGACCCGCGAAGACGACATCCAGCATGATTACTATCACGCAATCTCTGCCCAGCATCTCGAAGCCGGGCTTGACGCCGAGGGCCGTCCGTCCGCCTGGCTGCACCGCACCGTCTTTCCGGCAATCGAATCGACGTTTCAGCCTGATGTCACATACGGCAGCGCCGGCGAGCTGCAGCAGGGCGTTACCGACATGCCCTACGCGATCGCCAATGTCCGCTGCGAAAACGGGCCGGCGGCCAATCACGTCAGGATTGGCTGGTATCGGTCCGTCTACAACATTCCGCACGCTTTCGCCGTGTGCTCGTTGGCTGATGAGCTTGCCCATGAGGCCGGCAAAGATCCACTCGATTATCTGCGCGAATTGTTGGGGGAGCCGCGTAAGCTCGACTTCGCCGCCATGCATGTCGACTATCCCAACTACGGGGCATCACTCGACATATATCCGGTCGATACGGCCCGCTTACGGGGCGTCCTCGACCTGGTCGCGCGCAACAGTGGATGGGGCGGCCAGCTGCCACCGCGCCACGGACGCGGCGTCGCCGTCCACCGCAGCTTCCTGAGCTATGCAGCAGCGGTTGTGCAGGTCGCTGTCGGCAGCGACGGCCAGCTCACCATTCCCAGGGTGGATATCGGACTCGACTGCGGCCTTATCGTCAATCCGGACCGCGTGCGCGCCCAGCTCGAAGGCGCCGTGATCATGGGCATCAGCAATGCGCTCTACAGCAACATCACGATCAAGCGGGGGCGCATTGAGCAGAATAATTTCAGCGATTACCTGGTCGCTCGCACCGACATCGCGCCCGAAACCCACGTCCATATCGTCGACAGCAGTGCGCCTCCCGGCGGGGTTGGCGAGCCCGGCGTGCCGCCGATCGCGCCGGCAATCTGCAATGCGATTTTTGCTGCAACGGGAAAGCGGATCCGCGCGCTGCCGATCGACCCTGCGCAACTGAAGGCCGCCTGACGACAATACAGCTGTTTCGGTAAACGAATGGACCTCCAGCAAAGGAGCGAGCTTATGGCTGGTGAAGCCAACACCCGTGAACTTAAGACTCGCGCAAGCAAGCCTGTCCCAAAGGGCATGGAGCGCGCCGAAATTCAGGGAACGTCGCTCCAGGTATCACGCGTCGCGCTCGGGACGTGGGCCATCGGAGGCTGGATGTGGGGTGGCACCGATGAAGCGGAATCGATCAAGACAATTCAAGGCGCGATCGGGCACAGCGTCAACGTCATCGATACCGCACCGGCCTATGGGTTCGGGCGCTCCGAGGAAATTGTCGGCAAGGCGCTCGCAGGCAGTGGCCTGCGCTCCCAGGTGTTGATCGCCACGAAGGTCGGGCTGGAATGGGAGGGCGGACGCGTATTCCGCAATGCCAGCCGCGCACGCATCCTGCGCGAATTGAAGGAGTCGCTGCGCAGGCTCCGAACCGACTACATCGACATCTACCAGGTCCACTGGCCCGACCCGTTGGTCACCATCGAGGAGACCGCCGAGACCATGCGCGAGCTGTTCGAACAGGGCACAATCCGCGCAATCGGCGTCAGCAACTTTTCCGTGCAGGAAATGGAGCGGTTCCGGCGGATTGCGCCACTGCATGTGCTGCAGCCGCCCTTCAATTTGTTTGAGCGCGGCATCGAGACCGACATCCTGCCCTATTGCCGCGAAAACAACATTGCGACCTTTGGTTATGGTGCGCTGTGCCGAGGTCTCCTATCTGGCCGGATGCGGCCGGACAGCAAGTTTGGCGGGGATGACCTCCGACGAACCGATCCGAAATTCCGGCAGCCGCGCTTCGCACAATATCTCGCCGCCGTCGAGCGGCTCGATCTGTTCGCGCAGCGCCGCTTCGGCAAACGGGTGATCCATTTGGCGATCCGGTGGATGCTTGACCAAGGCATCACGACGGCGCTCTGGGGCGCGCGCAACCCATCACAACTTCTCCCCGTCGACGAGGTAAGCGGCTGGCAGCTGGATGCATCAGCCAGGGCCGACATCAATCGCATCCTGCGCGAAACGATCACCGATCCGATCGGCCCGGAGTTCATGGCGCCGCCGGCACGCAGTGTTGCC
The DNA here is from genome assembly GCF_059512365.1 of Bradyrhizobium sp. Ses1. Classification (NCBI taxonomy): domain Bacteria; kingdom Pseudomonadati; phylum Pseudomonadota; class Alphaproteobacteria; order Hyphomicrobiales; family Nitrobacteraceae; genus Bradyrhizobium; species Bradyrhizobium sp. Ses1. The sequence goes on along the minus strand of NZ_JCAMOQ010000036.1, from coordinate 21,280 downwards.
ACGCGCTAGGCCGCCAAGGATCGCGGCGACGCGGGAAAGGCATTGGCTTCTTTGAAAGGAAACAGCATGAGCGGAACAGTGGCGGACCAGTTCGTAAGTGTCCTCATCGCAGCTGGCGCCAAGCGCATCTACGGCATCGTCGGCGACAGCCTGAACGGATTGACGGACGCGGTTCGCCGCAACGGCAAGATCGAATGGATACATGTCCGTCATGAGGAGGTTGCGGCCTTCGCAGCCGGAGCGGACGCCCACCTCACTGGTGAGCTTGTGGTCTGCGCGGGCAGTTGCGGACCCGGTAACCTGCATCTCATCAACGGGCTGTTTGACTGTCATCGCTCCAGAGTGCCGGTACTGGCCATCGCCGCGCAAATCCCGTCGAGTGAGATCGGCTCGGGATATTTCCAGGAAACTCATCCGGAGCGGCTGTTCAAGGAATGCAGTCACTATTGCGAGTTCGTTTCCGGTGCAGGCCAGATGCAGCGCGCGCTGGAACTCGCCATCCGTCAGGCCGTGACAAACCGCGGCGTTTCCGTGATCGTCATCCCTGGCGATGTCGCGCTGCAGCCGGCAGCAACGGGATCGGATCCGCAGCCCGCGAACCTCCTGCCGGCCCGACCCGCTGTGCCGGCAGCAAACGAGGCCTTGGATCGATTGGCCGCACTGCTCAACGGCAATGGGCGCGTGACGATGCTCTGCGGGTCGGGGTGTCAAGGCGCGCACGATCAGGTCGTAGCGCTCGCCGAGCGCCTCAAGGCGCCTGTCGTTCACGTGCTGAGAGGCAAGGAATACGTCGAGTGGGATAATCCCTACGACGTCGGCATGACCGGCCTCATCGGCTTTTCATCGGGTTATTACGCAATGCTCGATTGCGACGTCCTGCTCATGCTCGGGACTGATTTCCCCTACCGGCAGTTCTATCCGCGCGGTTCATCGGTGCGAATCGCCCAGGTCGATCTGAGGGCGGAGGCCATCGGGCGCCGCGCGCCGGTCGATCTCGCGGTGATCGGCGATGTGCGCGCGACGATCGATGCGCTACTGCCACGCCTGGAGGTGAAGCGAGATGGTGGAAAGCGCGCAAAGGCCTCGATGAGCTTGCCCGTCCGAGCGGCAAGAGGCTGATTCACCCCCAGCAGGTCGCCAAGGCCATCAGCGACCTCGCCGCCGATGACGCGGTCTTCACCTGCGATGTGGGTCTGCCGACGGTGTGGGCGGCCCGCTATCTGGCGATGAACGGCAAGCGGCGGCTGATCGGCTCATTCTGGCACGGCTCGATCGCCAACGCCATGCCGCAAGTGATTGGGGCGCAAGCCGCTTTTCCCGAACGACAGGTGATCTCGCTATCCGGCGATGGCGGATTCACCATGCTGATGGGCGACTTGCTTATGCTTGCGCAGCACCGGCTTCCGGCGAAGGTCGTGGTGTTCAACAATGGCTCGCTCGGCTTCATCGAGCTCGAGCAAAAGTCCACAGGCTTCATCAATTTTGGGACCGAGCTCAACAATCCGAACTTCGCGGCGATGGCTGGTAACGAAGCGACATTGGCTCTCATGCTCTCGGTTCCGGTGGAACAGCGCCGGATGCCAGACGTGGAGCCCGCTGTTGCAGGCGACAGTCGATGGCCTGTTGAAGCGAGGAAGGGCAATATCCACCTCGATACCGCAACAACGACAAAGCCGCATTTCCCAGGAACTGCTAGATCACAGCCGCCTGGTGACCCCTCCTCCCGAACGACCAGGCTTGCTGCGGCCGTTCATTCGTCCCTAAATGGACGGCCGCTTCCTTCTTTGTCGGCGGACGCGCGGTCGGTGTGCTGCCGGGCGGTTGGCCTACTGCTTCCTTGGAGCACCCAAAATGCATGACCTTGTCATACCAACGCGCCTTGTTGGCCTACCTGGCAGCTTGCGTAAAGCTTCCTATTCACGTGCGACCTTGTCGAGCCTGCGCGACAATCTTCCGCGGTCGGTGGGTCTTGAAATCTGCGACCTGCGGCTTCCGCTTTACAGCGAGGATGAGGATCGAGCTGACGGACCGGAACAGATACGGCTGTTTCGAAATGCCATCGATTCCAGCGATGGTGTCGTCATCGTGACGCCGGAATACAATCATGGTATTCCCGGCGTATTGAAAAACGCCCTGGACTGGGCCTCGCGCCCGTTTGGAAGGTCCGTGCTGATCGACAAGCCGGTGCTGGTCATAACGGTCTCCCCTGCCTTTACTGGCGGCGTGCGAGCCCATGCGCAGGTCAACGAGACGCTTCTCTCGATCCCTGCCCGCATCCTGACCGGACCCCAAGTCGTTCTCGGCGGCATTGCCAGCAAGATGAAAGACGGCATCGTCGATCCATCCTTCCTGAGCTTCACGCTGGAAGCTCTCAACCGGTTGGTCGCAATGTCACGACAACGAGCGTAATGCGCACGCCAGAGTGCTGGAGTTTGCAGAATGAAAATCGGCTTTATAGGTCTCGGCCAAATGGGCCGTGGGATGGCTTCCTCGCTCCTGCGGGCCGGCCACGACGTGACAGTCTACAACCGGACGCCATCGAAGGGCGCCGAATTAGTGAAAAAGGGCGCTGTCGCTGCGTCGCGCATATCTGACGCGTGTCACGGAGATGTGGTCATAACTATGCTGGCCAATGATGCGGCGGTTGAGAGCGTCGTTTGTGGCGCTGACGGACTGCTCGCGAGCCTTCCAGCGGGCCGGATACATGTCTCCTCGAGCACGATCAGCGTGGCGCTATCAGAGCGCCTCGCGGCTGATCACGCGAATGCCGGTCATCGGTTCGTTGCAGCTCCGGTGTTTGGGCGCCCCGATGTCGCCGCGGCCGGAGATCTTTCCGTAGTCATCGGTGGCGACAAGGGCACGATTCAGGAACTCGCATCTGTCTTCGATGCGATCGGGAACAAGACATTCGTGATTTCCGACAAACCCAAGGCTGCCAATCTCGTCAAGCTCAGTGGCAACTTTCTCATTGCGTCCGTCATCGAGTCATTGGGCGAGGCTGTCGCGCTTGTCGCCAAGGATGGCGTCGACCGCGGCGCCTATATCGACATACTGACGTCCACCCTCTTCAACGCTCCCGTCTACAAGACTTACGGCAAATTGATTGTCGAGGCAAAGTTCGAACCCGCCGGCTTCGCCGCGCCGCTTGGTTACAAGGATATCCGGCTTGTGCTGGCGGCTGCCGATGATTTGCAGGTGCCTATGCCAGTTGCGAGTCTTCTTCGCGATCGGTTCCTGACTTTGCTGGCGCATGGCGGCGACAAGCTCGATTGGTCTGCGGTCGGACAATTGGCCAGCCGAGATTCCGGCACCTCGTGATCTATCGAGCAAGGCGCTTTCGGCGCTTGCCTCGCGTGACGATGTTGCGTGCGAGGCGCTGGGATGACGAGCAACGATTGCGACACATCGACGGCAAAAATGGCGCACAAACAGCAATCGGCGCCGAGCCGGGCTTTGCTCCCTGTCTATTATCCACAACAAGCGAAGGCTTTCCTGCGAGACCGCGTCTGGCTTGAGGCACGACGGTGAAGCTGCAGCCACACGCGTCGCACGAGAACTCCAGCTATCGCTGGAGCCCAGGTACCACTTCCCGGCAAGCCACGAGGGTCAAGAAATGCAGCACGTCACGATAACGGAACCGAGCTTCGGGCCTGCATCCGGCCAAGTTGCCAAGTCCGGCAGTCGTCCGATTCATCGAATACTGACGCCCTTTCCCGTCGCCTATTTTACGGGCGCGCTTGCTACCGATCTGGCCTATTGGCGGACTACGGACGTGATGTGGGGAGATTTTTCGGCGTGGCTGATAACTGCTGGCCTGATCATGGCGGCCCTGGCGGCGATCGCTGCCCTGATAGACCTTGCAACCGGCAGGCAAAAGACCGCTTGGGCTCGCGTGACTGGCTACGTCGTCGCGGTCCTCATTGCGCTGGTCAACGTCCTCGTTCACAGCCGCGACGCTTATACGGCGGTCGTGCCGACGGGCCTGACGCTCTCTGCGCTCGTCGTCATCATTCTGTTGGCCATGGCCCCGACCGGTTGGGTCCTGACGTCTCCTAGGCAGGCTGGAGCAAACAAATGATGCCCAAAACTATCAGTTCCGCGAACCTGTCGCGTGTCGCTGCCGTCTTTGTCGCCGTTGTCGGCGTAGGACTTGCTAGTTGCGACGACAACGGCGGCAACCCAAGCGACCAGATCGGCGCGCATCCAGTGTTGCCTGCCCTGCAGCAGTATTTACTGCCGCCGATTCGGATTGCGAAACCAGTTGGGTGGCAAAAAGATCAAAAGCCGACCGTGCCCGAGAATTTACAGGTTCAGGCATTGGCCACCGGCTTAGAGCATCCGCGATCTCTTTATGTCCTCCCGAACGGCGACGTGCTGGTGGTTGAGAGCAACGGTCCGAAGGCGCCGATTTACCGCCCCAAGGACATCGTTGCTGCCTGGGCAAAGTGGTTCGCCGGCGCCGCAGCAAAAGACGCAAACCGGATCACGCTGCTGCGCGACACCAATGGCGACGGCATTCCCGACGTGCGGACCGTCTTTCTGGACCATCTGAACTCGCCTTTCGGCATCGCGCTCGTTGGTAACGACCTCTACGTCGCCAATACCGATGCCATCGTTCACTATCCCTACCAGGACGGACAGACCAGCATCACTAGCGCAGGAACCAAACTGACCGATCTTCCCGGCGGCCCGATCGATCATCACTGGACAAAGACCCTGTTAGCAAGCCCGGATGGCTCGAAGCTTTATGTTGGGGTCGGATCAAACAGCAACATTACCGAAAACGGTATCGGAGCCGAATATGAACGGGCCGCGATCTGGGAGGTCGACCGTGCATCTGGCGCCCATCGCATTTTCGCCAGCGGAACACGTAATCCGACCGGGCTTCAATGGGAGCCCGAAACTGGCAGGCTCTGGGCCATCGTCAATGAGCGAGACGAGATCGGGCCCGACCTGGTCCCGGACTATCTCACCTCGGTCCAGGATGGAGGCTTCTATGGTTGGCCGTACAGCTATTACGGTCAGCATCTGGACCCGCGCGTCCAGCCGCAGCGCCCCGATCTGGTGGTTAGAGCCATTGTGCCGGACTACTCGCTAAGCTCTCACGTGGCCCCCCTGGGAGTAGCAATGTACGCAGGCGGCGATCTTCCCGCCGATTATCGAAGCGGTGCGTTCGTCGGCGAACACGGAAGCTGGGATCGAACTCCACTCAACGGCTATAAGGTGGTTTTCGTGCCGTTTAGAGGTGGAAAGCCCAGCGGCCCGGCGCAGGATGTCGTCACAGGTTTCCTTGATGAAGACAATCGCGCCCGCGGACGGCCGGTTGGTCTGGCGCTCGATCGCGCCGGCAGATTGCTGATCGCCGACGACGTCGGAAACACCGTTTGGCGCGTATCGTCAGCTCACCCCGGATCGAAGCCCGCCACTTAGCGGCCGACACTCCACGCTGCGGCGCCAGCTCACCGAAATCATTTCAAAGATCCGGCACGCGCCGGGTCTTCGTCGCTGCCTCTTTCGCGATACCTTCATCACGCTTCTGTCCTGCTCAAGCGCGCGTCTCATTCAGTCCAATGAACGCAAGTATACTAGAGCGCCCAGTTACGCATGCTCATCTCTGTTGTGAAGTCGGTGTGTGGCCGTCCCCGGCCGTGCCAGCCTCAGACAATCCTGTGGCGGATAACCAAGCCCACTTTGAAAGGAGAATGTCATGAAAGGACGAGTGATGATGATTTTGACAACTGCGCTGCTCGCCGGCAGCCTTGTCGCGGCTGGTGCGCAGGCGCGCGGTGGCGGCGGATTTGGCGGAGGCGGAGGCCATATGGGCGGCGGCTTCGGCGGCGGAGCGCATATCGGTGGTTTTGGTGGAGGTCACGTGGGTGGCTTCGGCGGAAGTCACATCGGTGGTCTTCGAGCAGGCCACATTGACGGTTTTGGCGGGGATCACATTGGAAGTCACGTCGGTCGCGTCGGCGCAGGTCACATCGCGCATGTGGGCCACGAACACCTTGGACGACGCGGTTATGGTCACGGCTTTTACGACTACGGCTTTGATTGCCAGTACTATCGGCCATACACGCGGCCATACTACTGCAACTACGACTACTACTGATCGGGTTATCCACCCGACATCGCAGCAGACCCGCGATGACAAAGTCATTGCGGTCTGACTGCGTTTTCTGCACCCAGATTACCGACTCGCGGCGGTTCGACCCAGAGGACGCACGCGTATTCCACACCTGCGGCTACCATCGATACCGAAGTACATTCGAAGATACCAAATTGCGATGACGGGAGACCCAGGTGCAATAACGGGGTTGAGCGATCTCCGATAGCCTTGGCCAAAATGACTGGTCGAAAAACTTAGTGGCATGGGTGCTCGCCGCAACGACGCGGTTGAGAAACGGAGAATGCCGATGAGATCCTCGCTGATTACCGCTGTGCTTCCGACACTCTTCATCTGCAACGTTGCCATGGCGCAGGGAATACCTACACCGACGCCTAGCATGGGTGCGACGTCGCCACTTAGCTTGGGGTCTGGTTCGACAGTTGCCCCGACCGGCATTCCTCTTGGCGCCACCGAACTGGTGTCCCCCGGAATCAGTCCGGCTCCCAGCGGCGTGACGGGCACAATTGCAGTGCCAGGTGGTGCCACGTCATGTTCGACCGTCGGGACGTCGCCATCAACGATGTACGGATCGACCTCCACTTACGATGGCGGCGGAATGGCTGTTGGCGGTGCAACGCCGGCGACCTCGGCAACATCTGGAATGTCCGCGCCGTCGGGAATGCCGGCGAGTTCAGGAGGTTCGATGACTTCGGGAACACTGGACACGTCGGGCATGTCGGGAATGTGCGGCTCCGGCTCCGGCAGCATCGCCGCATCGTCAACTCCCACATCGACCTCGCCCACAGCGTCGGGTGGCGTCCCTCGAACCGGAATTCCGTTGGGATCCACCGAGATCGGCAATCTTGGGGTCAGTCCCACAATGGTGGTACCGACGCCCGGTGTATCGTCCTATCTGAACACCATGGGATCGAGTTCGCCGGTCCCAACGTTACCCACAGTTTCATCTCCGTCCCAGCTTTCCTCTACGACGACCGCCACTGGAACCACCGCTACCGGGACGCCCGGGGTGTGTTCGTCCGGGACGACGACCGCTGGGACGTTTAGGCCCGCCGGCTGCTGAGAAACAGTTTCAACCTGTGAAGGCGGGAGGCGATGAGAAAGAAAATCATCATTCCTGTCGCGCTGCTTGCTGCCGCAATTGTGGCCGGGGGTCTGTACTTCACGCGCACCAAATCGTTGGACAAGGCTACTGCCGCGCCCGCTCCGCCTGCGGTGCCGGTCGTCGCCGGGGTCGTCGCCCAACATGACGTACCGATCTATCTTAGCGGTGTCGGCACGGTGATTGCGTATAACACCGATGTCGTGCGCGCCCAGATCCAGGGGCAGATCATCAGTATCAACTTCACGGAGGGCCAGACCGTACATGCCGGCGACCTGCTCGCGCAGATTGATCCACGTCCATACGAAGCAATGGTCGAGCAGTACACCGGAACTCTCGAACGCGATCAGGCCCAGCTCACCAACGCCCAGGCCAACCTCACCCGCTACACCAAACTGGGCAAGAACGGCTGGGCCACTCCGCAGTTGATCGAAACCCAAAAGGCGCAGGTCGGGCAGCTGCAAGCCGCCATCAAGACCGATCAGGCATTGATTGATGCGGCGAAGGTACAACTTGGCTACACCCGCCTGACCTCGCCGATCGATGGCGTGGTCGGCATTCGCCAGATCGATGTCGGCAACATCATCAGCCCGTCCAGTACGAACGGCCTTGTCGTCGTCACGCAAATCAACCCGATTTCGCTGATCTTCACGCTGCCAGAGACTGTTCTGGCGCAGATCCAGCAGCAACAGCAAAGGACCAATGCCCCACTCCCGGTCCTTGCCTACAGCCAGGATAATACAACTCTGCTCGATCAAGGCGTGCTTGGCCTGGTCAACAACGAGATCCTGCAAACGACGGGTTCGATTCAGCTCAAGGCAAATTTTCCAAACCAATCGCACCGGCTCTGGCCCGGCGAACTCGTCAATGCACGGCTGCTTGTCGATACAAGGCATAATGGCTTGACGGTCGCTGCCTCGGCCGTTCAACAGGGTCCGAATGGAGCCTATGTCTACGTCATCAATTCCGATAGTACGGTCCAGACCCGACCGGTCAAGATCGCGCAGATCAATGGCGGGCAGGCACTTATCGATTCCGGTCTTACAGCCAACGAGCAGGTCGTGGTCGACGGGCAATACAAGTTGCAGCCCGGCACGCGTGTCACGCTGCTGACCGGTCAGGCGGCCCAGGAAGCCACTGCTCAGAGCGCGCAGCAGGCTCCCATTCCATGAACATATCGGCGGCGTTTATCCATCGTCCGATCGCGACCGGCCTGCTGATGATCGGATTGTTGGTCGCCGGTCTGGTCAGCTATCCGCTGTTGCCGGTGGCGGCCCTGCCCAACGTCAACTATCCGACTCTTCAGGTCACGGCGCAGCTGCCGGGCGCTGACCCGCAGACCATGGCGTCCTCGGTGGCGACGCCGCTCGAATTGCAGTTCGGCGAAATCCCGGGCCTCACGCAGATGACCTCGGCGAGCGCGCTGGGCTACACACAGATCACCCTTCAGTTCGATTTGAACCGCCAGATCGACGGGACGGTCAGCGATACGCTATCCGCAATCAACGCTGCGTCCCCATACCTGCCGGTAGGCATGCCGTATCCGCCGACCATCCGGAAGGTCAATCCGGCTGACACACCGATCCTGGTGCTCGGCCTGACCTCGGACACCTTGCCGCTAACCACCGTCGATGCCTACGCAGAAAATATCCTGCTGCAAAAGATTTCGCAGATATCCGGAGTCGGTCTTGTTGGTATCGGCGGTCAGCAGAAGCCCGCGGTCCGCGTGCAACTCGACCCGCAGGCCCTGGCAGCACGCGGTATCAATCTCGAGGACGTACGGACGGCGCTGGGCCAAGCGAATGTCGATCTACCGAAAGGCACGCTCAACAGCCCACGCCAGACCTACACGCTCAGCACCAACGATCAATTGCTGACGGCCGACGACTACGCCAATCTCGTGATTGCCTATCGCAACGGAGCGCCGGTGCGCATACGCGATGTCGGCCGCGCCATAAGTGCGCCGGAAAATGACTTGATCGCGGGCTGGTTCAACCAAAGGCGCGCCATCATCATGGCGATCCAGCGCCAGCCGGGCGCCAACGTCATCGATACGGTAGATCGAATCAAGGCGATGATGCCGACGCTTCAGGCATCGATTCCGCCCGCCGTCCAGGTCAATATCATCAGCGACCGCACGGAGACAATCCGTGCCTCGGTCAGCGACGTTCAGTTCACCTTGGTGCTGACCGTCGCACTGGTCGTGATGGTGATCTTTATATTCCTGCGTAACTTCTGGGCCACCGTTATTCCGGCCGTGACCGTGCCACTATCGCTTGTTGGTACCTTCGCGGTGCTCTACGAGCTCGGCTACAGCCTTGACAATCTCTCCCTGATGGCGCTGTCGATCGCAGTCGGCTTCGTGGTGGACGACGCCGTTGTCGTAATCGAGAACATCGTACGCCACATGGAGGAAGGTCTCTCGCCGTTCGAGGCGGCGCTGAAAGGAGCTGGCGAGATCGGCTTCACCATCGTTTCGATCACGCTGTCGCTGATCGCCGTCTTCATTCCGCTGTTCCTGATGAGCGGCTATGTCGGTCTGCTGTTTCGTGAGTTCGCTGCCGCGGTGAGCGTGGCACTCGTGCTGTCACTGCTGATCTCGTTGACGCTTACACCGATGATGTGTGCATACCTGCTGAAGCCGGAAACCCACGAGCATGGGCGGCTGTACCGGCTTTCCGAGCGCAGCTTCGATGGCCTGCTCAGGCTGTACGAGGGCGGCCTCAAGATCGTGCTGCGCCACCGTTTCATCACGCTCATGACGCTTATCGGCACTATCGCGCTGACTGGTTACCTCTACGTGCGAATTCCTAAGGGCTTCTTTCCCGAACAGGACACCGCTTTGATCATCGGCCTCTCAGAGGCAGCGCAGGATATTTCCTTTCAGGCCATGGCTGAGCGCCAGCAGGCACTGCTCAACGCGCTGATGCGGGATCCTGCCGTTGCCTCGATCGGCTCGGCGATCGGTGCCGGCGGCGGCAACACCACCGTCAACAACGGCCGGGTTTACATCGCGCTGAAGCCGAAGAGTGAGCGTGGCAACATCGACCAGGTGATGGCGCGGCTGCGGACCAACCTCGCCAAGATCCCTGGCATCACGCTTTACATGCAAGCTGCCCAGGACATCACCATTGGCGGGCGCGTGTCCAAGACAATGTATCAATACACACTGAACGACGCCGATCCTGGAGAGCTCAATCATTGGGCGGGGCTGTTTCTGAACAAGATTAAGGCTGTGCCTGGGATCACGGACGTTGCGACCGATCAGCTCAATTCAGGACCTCTCCTCGACATCACGATCAAGCGCGAAGTGGCCTCCACCTACGGCATCCTGCCCTACACGATCGACAACACCCTTGACGACGCGTTCGGTCAGCGCATCGTCTCGACCATGTACACCACTCTGAACCAGTACCATGTGGTGATGGAGGTCGACCCGCAATTTCAGTACTCACCCGAGGCGCTCAACGGCATCTATGTCAAATCGTCGAGCGGGCAGCAGGTGCCGTTGACCACACTGATTGACTCGGTGGTGAAGGTCGCACCGCTCGTGGTCAACCACCAGGGCCAGTTCCCGTCGGTGACGATCTCGTTCAACCTCCTGCCGGGCACCGCGATAGGTCAGGCGGTGAGCGCGATCCAGCAAATCGAGAAAGACCTCGGCAAGCCTCTCTCGCTTCAGACCAGCTTCCAAGGCAACGCCCAAGCATTCGGCGCGGCGCTGTCCAGCACGCCGATCCTCATCCTCGCCGCACTGTTCGTGATCTACATTATCCTCGGCGTGCTCTACGAGAGTGTGATTCACCCGATCACGATCATATCGACCCTGCCGTCGGCCGGGCTTGGTGCGCTTCTGCTTCTCATGGCGGCCCACTACGATCTCAGCGTGATCGCGATTGTCGGAATCATCCTGCTCATCGGCATCGTCAAGAAAAACGGAATCATGCTGATCGATTTCGCTCAGCACGTCGAACACGAACAAGGTCTGACCGCCGAGGAGTCCATTTATCAAGCCTGCATCATGCGCTTCCGGCCGATCCTAATGACGACGATGGCAGCGATGCTTGGCGGCGTCCCGATGATGCTGGGCAGCGGGGTCGGATCGGAGCTTCGCCAGCCGCTGGGCTACGCGATCGTGGGCGGCCTCGCGCTGTCGCAGCTTCTCACGCTCTACACCACGCCGGTTGTCTACATCTATCTCGACCGGCTGCAGACCTGGCTCTTTCGGGGAAAAAAGCCAGCGGCCGCGAGCCAGGCTGATCCAGCGCCTGCTGAATGAACGATGACGATGAGAATCACTGATCGTACGACGTCGACATCAAGCGGAGCAACTGAGGTGGGCGCGCAGGAAATTCCTTGCAATCGGTCCGCACCAACCACTCGCCGTACGAACGCGCCTCCTGCGGATAACCCCGGATCAGGCTATTTGGCCGCTATTCGACGCTTCTCGCTCTTGGAGAGAGAGCAGGAGTACCGGCTCGCCAAACGCTGGCGAGAGCGCGGCGATCGCAAGGCTGCGGACCAGATCGTCACCAGCCACCTGCGCCTGGCGGCCAAAATCGCGATGAACTACCGCGGTTATGGCCTGCCGATCTCGGATTTGATAGCGGAAGCCAATGTCGGCCTAATGCAGGCCCTCAACCGTTTCGAACCCGAGATGGGCTTCCGCTTCGCGACCTATGCGATGTGGTGGATAAAGGCCTCAATACAGGACTACATCCTGCGATCCTGGTCGCTGGTGAAAATGGGCACTACGACGAACCAGAAGAAGCTGTTCTTCAAACTGCGTTCAGCCAAGGCCAAGATCGCGGCACTCGACAACGCCGATTTGCGCCCCGAACAGGTCACGGAAATTGCGACCACCCTCGGAGTGAACGATCAGGACGTCGTTGACATGAATTGGCGCCTGACCGGAGATACCTCGCTAAACGCGCCCGTACGTGAGGGAGAAACGTCCAGCGAATGGCAGGATCATCTCGTTGACGAGAGCCCCTCGCCGGAAGCCATCGTCCTCGACCATGACGAAATGGATTACCGGCACGAAGCGCTTGTCCGCGCCATTGGCGTTCTCGGCGATCGAGAGCGGCGCATCTTTCTGGCGCGGCATCTCATCGATGAACCACGCACATTGGACGAACTGGCGATCGAGTTCAACGTTTCACGTGAGCGCATTCGCCAGATCGAGGTGCGGGCCTACGATAAGGTACGGATTGCGGCGAGACGGTCCGCCAAAGAACGACGCGAGCGCCTCCTGACGAAACCACATCTGTGATCTCGCCAAGCGCTAAGGCGCGATGACTTATGCGGACGAGGCGCTCGTGGCTGCTCTTGTCGAGACCTCGGTAGGTGCATGGGCCAGACTCAGGCGTGGGCCGAGCGCTGGCCAGCTGCGGCGGAATAACTGCGGGTTTCTCGAGTTGCCGATCAAGCGCGACGCGGCGAGGAGCACGGCTAGAAGCACGGGTCCGGCGGCAGAGAGGTTGCCGCCGGGACCGCGTGACGGCGATCCAGACACCGAGCAGTGTATTACTAAGCACCTTAGTTGTAGCCGCTGGTACCGGGAGAGTCGCCACCGAACTGAGAAGAGCCAGTTCCGCTCAATGTGGTCGGACCGGCTGCAGTGCCGTTCAGGTTGCCATAGTTCGAGGGCCGATGCATCCGGCTCATGCCGGTTAGGACTCTCGAGTGGTGACGCAATGGTTTTGCGAACGCGAATGTACCGGACAGTGCGAACGCGGCGGCTAATGCGATTGTAGCAAGTTTCATTGTCTCGTCCTTTATGTCGTCAGCCCAAAGAACAAATGGACGCCTCTGCTGGTGGCGCCAGGGGTCGGCAGCTAAACAAGCTCTGCGGCTCCTAGATTAGGGCAAGACCACCTTAAGCTTGGCAATCGAACCAAAGTTGCCGCGAAAGGGATGAGTACATTCAATTCGACCAGTTCTGCGCATGCATTTCGTCACGAGCCGACGTTGCAAAGCAATCTGTGGTGCCGCCGCAGAGTGCTGCGTTTCTGGGTTCTCGATGCCTCAGGAGCCATACGCGGCCACACGCCCATCACTCTCCCACCGGAGCAATCCAATGAACGACATATCCAAACGCCCGCCGCTGTCCCACGCGTCAGGTATGCCTGTCACGGACAATCTCAACATTCAGACCGCCGGGCCGCGCGGTCCTGCGCTGTTGCAAGATATCTGGCTGATCGAGAAACTGGCGCATTTCGACCGCGAGGTGATCCCGGAGCGCCGGATGCATGCCAAGGGTTGGGGGGCACACGGCACTTTCACCGTTACGCACGACATCACCCACTACACCAAGGCGAAGATCTTCTCGGAGATCGGCAAGAAGACGCCGATGTTCGTTCGGTTCTCGACCGTGGCCGGGGAGCGCGGCGCCGCCGACGCCGAGCGCGACATCCGCGGCACCGCCATCAAGTTCTACACCGAAGAAGGCAACTGGGACATCGTCGGCAACAACACGCCGGTGTTCTTCTTCCGCGATCCGCTACGCTTTTCGGACCTGAACCACGCGATCAAGCGCGACCCGCGCACCGGCATGCGCTCGGCCGACAACAACTGGGATTTCTGGTCCATGCTGCCGGAGGCGCTGCATCAGGTCACCATCACCATGTCCGAGCGCGGCATTCCGAAGAGCTTCCGGCACATGCACCTCTACGGCAGCCATGCTTTCTCGATGATCAATGCCGCCAATGAGCGCATCTGGGTGAAGTTCCACTTCCGTACGCAGCAGGGCATCCAGAACATCACCGACCAGGAAGCTGCGGCTATCGTCGCAAATGATCGCGAGAGTCACGGCCGGGACCTCTTCGAGAGCATCGAGCGCGGTGACTTCCCGCGCTGGACGCTTTTCATCCAGGTGATGACGGACGCACAGGCCAAGGCCTTCCGTTTCAATCCGTTCGACTTGACGAAGGTGTGGCCGCAGGGTGACTACCCGCTGATCGAGGTCGGCGTGATGGAACTCAACCGCTATCCAGACAACTTCTTCGCCGAGGTGGAGCAGGCCGCCTTTTCGCCGGCTAATTTGGTGCCAGGTATCAGTTACTCGCCGGACAAGATGCTCCAGGGGCGGCTATTTTCCTATGGCGATACGCAGCGCTACCGGCTCGGGATCAACTTTAACCAGATCCCGGTGAACGCGCCGAAATGCCCGTTCCACAGCTATCATCGCGACGGCCAGATGCGAACCGACGGCAATCTCGGCGCCACGCCGAGCTATTGGCCCAACAGCAAGGGCGCCTGGATGGACCGCAATGAAGCACTGATCGAACCGCCGCTGCCGATCGAGGGCGATGCGACCTATTGGGACCATCGCGTCGAGGACGATCACTATGAGCAGCCCGGCAATCTGTTCCGCAAGATGAGCCCCGCGCAGCAAAAGGTGCTGTTCGAGAACACCGCCCGCGCCATGGGTGATGCCCGACTTGAGGTCAAACAACGCCACATCGCGAACTGCACCAAAGCCGATCCGGCGTACGGCGCAGGCGTCGCGCAGGCGCTGGGCATAAAATCCAAATCGCCGACGGCCGCTGCGGAGTAAACCTGATCGCTCTAGCCGACCGGCGGCGCTCCCGCGGGTGCCGCCGGTCACTCCCCACGAACCTATCGTTCCTCGGCGCGACCTGATCACGCCGAGTGGTCAGCTCATCTTTGGAGTCAATGATGTCCAACCGGATTGCATCCAAGCTCCTCGCGGAGTTCATCGGCACATTTGCATTCGTATTCATCGGCGCCGGTGCTGCGGCCGTGGTCGGCGATGGCGTTGGCCTGCCCGGTATCGCCGCCATCGCCTTTGCCCATGGATTTACTATCATGGCTTTCGTCTTCGCCTATGGCTCCATCTCGGGCGGGCATATGAACCCCGCCGTCACCATCGGCGTGCTCGCCGCCGGCGAAATGCGCGTCGATGAAGCGATTGGCTATATTGTGAGCCAGCTCATTGGAGGTATCGCAGGCGCGCTAGTGCTCCGCGCCGTTCTGGGTGGTTCAGCCACGGGCCTCGGCACGCCGGCGCTCGCGCACAACCT
This sequence comes from Bradyrhizobium sp. Ses1, assembly GCF_059512365.1. Lineage (NCBI taxonomy): Bacteria > Pseudomonadati > Pseudomonadota > Alphaproteobacteria > Hyphomicrobiales > Nitrobacteraceae > Bradyrhizobium > Bradyrhizobium sp. Ses1. The sequence goes on along the minus strand of NZ_JCAMOQ010000036.1, from coordinate 6,009 downwards.
CGCGCTCGGCGCCGCGACTCTCACGATCACGCCCGCCGCTGGATTCACGATCGAGGCTGTGCTGGCATTTTTCCTAGTCACGGTCGTACTCAGCACAGCAGTTGCCGGCTGCGCCGGCAGCCTCGCTCCGCTGGCGATCGGAATGACCTTGACCTTTAATATCCTGATGGGTGGAACGCTCACTGGCGCCCCCTTCAACCCGGCACGGGCGCTCGGCCCGATGGTCGCCACTGGCAACTTCGGTGATGTCTGGCTGTACCTAACTGCCCCCATCGTGGGCGCCATCGTCGCAGCGATCGTTCATGCGGGTCTCACCCGAATCTCCAACGAAGGAACGGCATCGGCGGCGAACAGGGCCGGACAAGCCCCCGCCGAATGACCCGCATTCCATTCGAAGCTCATGTTTCGAAGCAAGCAAAAGCGCACCACGACCAATCGGCGAGAGCCGGCGGGGGTTCGACAGGCCAAAATGAAATCATTCGATCGACTCACGGAACAGGAGATCCTTGCGCTGGCCGTCAGCAGCGAAGAAGAAGGTGGAAGAATCTACGCCGATTTCGCAGAAGGCCTGCGAGACGTACATCCTGACACGGCTGAGATCTTTTCCGACATGGCTGCCGAAGAGGAGGAGCATCGTTGCGCGCTGATCGATCTCTATTCGTCACTATTCGGCAATCACATACCTAGTGTGTACCGAAAACTTAAGCTCGAGCGTAGTGGTGGTGAAGACCGCCCAGGATAGGGAGCGATCTGATGCTTCCGGTCCGCTGAATTGGGCGGGCAGCCGGCGCGTCTTTGTCCAACGATCGGTGCGTTCGGATGTCGTTGTAGTAGCGTCCGTATGATCGCAGAATCTGAGGCAGATTCACCTCGCCCAGGACAATGATGTCCAAACACTCGCGGCGGATCGATCCGGTGAAGTTCGGCAACGCCATTCTGCCACGGCGAGGCTGGTGCAACAGGATTGTCGCGGATACCCATGCCGTGCAATCGCCGCGTAACGAGGCTGTCATAGATGCGATCGCGAATGAGGTATTTTGGGCTTCACCCCAAGGAAAGGCTTCGGTGATGTGACGTGCAACCCAATCCGCCGTCGGACTTCTTGTGATGTTGATCCAGACCAGGTCTCTGCGGTCCAGTCGGACGATGACGAAGGCATAGAGCAGGTCGAAACCGATCGTTGGAACAACGAACAGGTCCATGGCGGCAATATCCGGCGCGTGGTTACGCAGGAAGGTCGGCCATCCCCAGCTGGGCTGGTCTTCGCCGCTTGACCATGTACTTGGCAACCCTCGATTGTGCGACCTCGAACCCAAGCTTGAGCAGTTAACGTGTGCGCGGCGCACCCCACAACGGATTGTCCATGCTGATCCGCCGGATCAATCCGCGCAGCTCTGTATCGATGGACGGTCCCCCTCCTAAAGATCGCGACTTCCAATGCCAGCAGCGGCGAAAGCCCGCCCTGTGCCAACGCACGACCGTCTCGGGCCGGATGATCGTTAGGACCGACAAGATTGATGGAAACCGGCGATACAGCTGGATCAAGAACCAGCGATCCTGGTCCATCAGGCGGACGCGGGCGTACAACCGACGCCTCAAGACAATCAACTGATGTCGAAGCACCGCGTTCTCCGCTTCGAGTCGCAACTTCGACTTGAACGGCGAGCCCAGGACAGCCAGCACGAAACACGGTAGCCCGATCATTCTTCAAGCTTAGGCGATTCCGTTACCTCATCAACTCGGATAAGGTTTTTGGTACACACTACGGTAATCGCCTTAGTGAAAGACGATCCGCCAGCCTGCGTAGCGTCGCGACATTCCCGAACCGAGCCCGGCTCTCACGGCCTCAAGGCATTGCCTTTGTTTTTGGAGTGAGGGCAATCATGTTGATGCCAATCTCGCTGAATGGCTGCGCCCAAGCAGCTTCTCATCGCGAGTCGGCAATAACCCGCGCTCATAAGCAAGCTTGTACGCGTATGCGGCCGTTAGTCCGTTGCTCATCGCAAGTTCAGTTCCTTTGATTGGATCGCCCAGATAAGCATACAGGATTTGCTCACGAGTTTCTTTGGTGATCCTGTTGCGGCTATTCCATCTTCCAGTTGTCATTCGCTGCCTCCTATGCAAAGCAATACGCGACATCGGACGAGTTGGAGCTAGTTGGCGGGAACTGCTGATCGCGCTGCGCTCGCGGTCAGCCCATGCTCCCCGGCATGAAGCAGCGCACCTTCGGGTGACCACTTTGGTAGTAAGGCCAGACCATCGTACGGCCAGCGCGGTTCGGTCCATCCACGACGGCGTCGTTCGGAACATCAACCCACTCGCCTTCGATGCGCACGCGATAGTGACGATCCTTCGTTTCCCAATCGGCGTCATCAACGCGCTTCGCATCGCTGCCATCGCAGCAGGGCCCTTTGCCGCTGTGCAAGCTTTCATACCAGCTGTTCAACTCAGGGTGCTGGTAATCGTGGGCGCGAGCGTGACCGATTGTAGAAATCGGCGGCATGACAGTGAATAGAACAAGCGTTGCATGCCAAAAAGCGATTGCTCATCTTACACCCAATCCCGGAATCTCTCTATGCAGTCAGGCAATTCATCCATCCGCATCATCATGCGAAGCTTTCTCGGCTCGCCGCTGGTAGTCGTCGGCCAGGGTCCTAAGCTGATTTGCAATCGCTCGGTCGGTCATGGTTTGCGCAGCGCGGAGCAAAGTCTGTGCTGTTTGCAAGTATTCTCTGCCGCGTTGTGAGATCTGGAACGTCATAGAGCCCTCGGTTTCTCTGGCGCTTGCTCTAAAGCGATATTGAGCCAGGACAACCAATTGCGGTCACTTGCCCGGCGAGCCCTGAAGCGATCGAGGCACTTCTTGGAGCAAACGTGGGTTCGCCACGAGTAGTACCGGACGAGACCGAACTTGCCATCACAAACCGCGCATCGCGCGGCTCTGCCAGATCTGGAACTTTCGGAGCAGTTGGGCATTGTGGTCTCCTCTTGGTATTCTCGTCGTTCGTCGATCATCCTTTTTCACCGGCGCACTTCACGAGCCTGTGCGCTTTTCCAACGCGTGCATCCTATGACGACCACTATCACCGGCTCAATTGAACTAGGTAATCGTTCAGCATGTAAAGGGGTAACGGAACGATACGAAGGTTTATGGCTCGCCGTTAAAGCCGACGATCTCCGCAACAAAGTCATGGGTGATTTGGGGCCGAACATATCTGTTGCCGCCTCTTTCGTCTGGCGGTGCCTTAGTAGTTCGACCGTGACTCCGTTTCCACATCCCGCTCATTGAGCCGAACAGGCGAATCTCTCGCATCCGGCTAGCAGACAAGGCGTCACGCCTTCACCCGCGACGGGTCGTGTCCAAGCACAGTCAAAGCGTACGAGCCAGAAGTACCCGCAGAGGCGCGAGAGTGGATAAGTCCCGCGCTTCCGTCGCCTGACCTTGTGCTTGGAGCACACCCGCCGGCGCAACCGCACAGCGGTGTAGTTGTCGATCGCTCGGTGCGCCTTTTTGACAGTGTCTACGTTGACGTAGTTTGCCCAGACACGTCGTAAACGTGGAGCTTTCGCCCGATGCGAATATTCGAGCAAACGTACCGGCGGTATGGAACGACACAGCGGCTTCTTGACCTGCCACTGAATTTTCATCCAGCCGCGGTTAGAGTCTCGGGTTTTTGTACGCCAAGTGGCGCGGGTGGAGCAACGGACGATCGGCGGAGCTGGTCGGGGTTGCGTAGCCGATCGTCCGTTGCGGTGAGGTGGGCGGCATAGGCCGCGGGGGTCAGGTATTTCAGCGACGAGTGAGGCCGCCGGATATTGTAGTCGGCGACCTAGTTGGCGATCTTGGCGCGGGCATCATCCAGATCGAAGAACAGGATCTCGTTGAGCAGTTCATCGCGCATCCGGCCGTTAAAACTCTCGATGAAGCCGTTCTGCATCGGCTTTCCCGGCGCGATAAAGTGCCAATCGATGACTGTGTCCTTGCTCCAGGCGAGCATGGCGTTGCAGGTGAACTCGGTGCCATGATCGGACACGATCATTTCTGGCTTGCCGCGTCGCTCGACGATTGCCGTGAGTTCGCGGGCAACGCGCCGTCCTGAGATCGAGGTATCCGGAATGGCGCCCAGGCATTCCTTGGTGACGTCGTCGACGATGTTGAGGATCCGGAAGCGCCGTCCGTTGGCAAACTGATCATGAACGAAGTCCAGCGACCAGCGCGCGTTGGGCTTGGCCTCGACCAGGATCGGAGCACGGGTCCCCACAGCCTTGCGGCGGGCCCGCCGCTTGCGGACGGCGAGCCCTTCCTCGCGATAAAGCCGGTAGATCCGGTTGATGCCCGATGGCTCGCCCTCCCGCCGCAGCAGGACGAACAGCCGGCGGTAACCGAAACGCCGCCGCTCGTTGGCAAGATCGCGCAACCGGCCACGCAGAACCGTGTCCGGAGGGCGGCGGGAGCGGTAGCGGATCATCTTCCGATCCGCGCCCACGATCGAACAGGCCCGCCGTTCCGACAGGCTCATGACGGCCTGCAGATGCGCGACCGCAGCGCGCTTGGCGGCGGGCCCTACCATTTTTTTGAAAGCAACTCGCGAAGGGCGGCCGCATCGAGCATCTGCTCGGCCAGGAGCTTCTTCAGCTTCGCGTTCTCCTCCTCCAGCGCCTTCAGCCGCTTGGCCTCAGAGACGTCCATGCCGCCGAATTTAGCCTTCCAATTGTGGATTGTCGCCTCGGAGATTCCATGCTTGCGAGCCAGGTCGGCCGTCTTCGCCCCAGCCTCATGCTCCTTCAACACCGCGATAATCTGCTCTTCCGTGAACCTTGCTCGCTTCATTCGTCCGTCCTTCTTCCGGCCGGACTCTAACTCCTTCTGGAGGAAATACGCAGCGGCAGGTCAGCGAGAGGCGTTTCGGAACGAGATGTATTGATCGTCAGTGCGTCGTGTCGGTTTAGCAATCGAGATGTGGTCGGCCTGAATCGGGTCTAGTCCTCGTGTGCACAAGTTAGAGGCGCTCGCTTGATCAACGACTTTGATTCCGTAAGTATCAAAAGTCTCATACGCGCAGTACGTCGGAATACCAAAGTTGGCGGCGAACCAGTCAAGCTGAAGATTTGCAAGATAGTCCGCCGATTGCATCAACCGCATGTCTCGGAACTGGGGATTACGGCTGATGATCGACGCCAGGTTGGCTAGCTCACTTCCGGTTGTTGGAGTGGAAAGAAAGAAGAGAAAGCGGGTCTTAGCGGCAATACTACGATACTTGAGTAGGTACTGACGGGTAACCAACCCACCCATACTGTGCGCTATAAAAATAAGCTCGCGATGATCAATGACCCCGTCATCGATCAATCGCAATCTAAGGTTCTCCGCTAACTCATTTATGCTCAACCCCGTCTTCAGCGTGGTCCGGTAATCGTGCACATAAATACTGGCGCCATTAAACGCGCTATCTTCAGCGACAAGCTTCGGCCAGGAGACGTTACCTGTAGCCCACGAGGCTGCGCCATCCCCTAGGACTCCGTGTACGAAAACAATAACGGGAGAGTTGGAACCCAGATTGCGCACGTATCTTTGATTTTGGGCGATCGCGACGTTAGCCGTCGCCAAAAGCCAAGATATCGCAAGTACGGCCCATACCCTTCTAAGCATCGAAGCCTCCGCAGGTCCGCTAACGATGAATAGGGCGTTACGAAAACCGCGTCGTGAGCGAGTTGTGGCTCCAGCTCGCGGCGCCGCGAGGCTGAAGCCAAGAATGTTTTTATCTTTGGTCAAATTCGTTGACGTATCGATGTTCGATGCTATCGCCAAAAACGCGCCGTGCATAGGAGCCACGGGTGATAGAGGATCTCTCAGAAGCCTCTCGAAAAGGCTGATCAAGGATGCGGGTCGAGGCGCAAGAGCAAGGCTGCAGCCACGGGCTTTGAAGTCGGCTCTTGTGAAGGGTTTCGGATGCCGGCCGCTTGAGGGAGGGCGCGGCGTATTCGGCGGCCGGCGTCCGAAAGCCTCCAAGG
>NZ_JCAMOQ010000035.1:0-89652 GCF_059512365.1 Bradyrhizobium sp. Ses1 | reverse complement strand
CCAAGGCTTCCTCCTAAAAGAAAGCCTTGAATCACGTTCCGTCTGATTTGAGAATCCCAAGAGTCCACACAGCCTAGTCCGTCGGCGCCCGGCTGAGTGACGAACGGAAACTTTTTGCCAAGCCGGCCTGTAAACCCCGCCCGGCGCACGGTGCGGTGGCGGCTTTTCGTAGCTCGGCGCGGGCGTGTTCGGTAATCAGGCCGCTCGCTAACACACTGCGCGGTGCTCTGCTTGCAGACAGCGACACGATGATCGCCAAGACGCCGCATCGTATCTGACTCCGTGAGGGCATGAGCACTCCTCACAGTACTCCGCGGACCCAAGCGGAACAATGTGAGGGACCATCGAATTGTAGCAAAACGATCACTGACCTTCGTACATGCCCTGCAGAGGCTTGCGGCGACCGCGGCAACCAAAACCTGATCCTTGCGAGATTTTCGGAGCCCCTCAATTCTCGACTTTTCGACAGCATCGGCCACTTCCAGGCTCTTGCAGCGCAGCAAAGTTGTACCAGCGGTGGATTACCTCGATGCGGGCCAAGCTCGTGAAATGCTTCGCAGACCGATCAGGCTGATGGATCCGATACACACCGCCTGTGATGGTGCGCGACTGCATGGCGGTTGTCGCCCCGGATGGCGCAAGGTATCCTTTCAGTTTGCGGATCGGTCCTATCCCGAAGGGAAAATCGCATGCTCAAGATTTATGGAGCGCCTCACTCTCGTGCGTTTTGCGTCATCTGGCTCGCAAACGAGATCGGCATTCCCTACGAACTCATTCCTGTAACGTTCAGCGTGCCAAACGCCCAATGCAAAGAACCCTGGTATCTCGCGCTGAACCCGAACGGACTTGTGCCCGCTATTGATGACGGCGGCTTTGTCATGTGGGAGACCGCAGCGATTAACCTTTATCTCGCCGAGACCTACAAGAACTCACTATATCCGTCGAAGCCGCAAGGTCGCGGACGGATGCTTCAGTGGACATTCTTTGCGACCACAGAGGTCGAACCGCCGCTGATGACGCTGTTCAGAAATCGGATCTTCTTTCCGCCGGAGCAGCGGGACGAGACCTTGGCCGTTCAGGCTGAAGAAACCCTGCGCGCAAAACTCGCGATACTTGAGGATCAACTCGTCGAAACTCGGTTTTTCGGCGGTGACAGATGGAACATGGCCGATTTTATGGTTGCGTGCGTGCTGTGCGTTCTCGCCCGTCTAGAGTTGGACCTCACGTCCTATCTAAGAGTTGATGCTTGGCTGGCTGCGAGCCTCAATAGACCGGCGGCGCAGGCGGCTCGTAAACTACGAGAATAGAATTGTCGCGGTCATTGCGGGCGCCTCATCCGCTCGCCCGCCCAACGCCGCTCGGCAGGGGAAGGAAGGTACGCGTTGCGTTCGATTTTTGCCTGGTTACCGGGTTTGGTCTTTCCAGCTCTTCCACGCAGGCAGGGGCATAGTTCGCCTGCGAACGTCCGCGGTGCAACATCATGTTACTCCGACACCAGGAATGAGTGTCGTCGAGTGCGAGGTGCCTTCCGAGAGCGCCCTAGGCAAGGCTCTGATCGAACGCGCGGATTTAGTGATGCATACCGCGCACCACTGTGCCGCCCCGAAGCGGGCGTCATTGAAATCTTCTTTGCGATCTTTGCCCACCGCCGGTCTGGATGAACCTGTTACTGATCGCGCGGAACAACGTTGGAGGCTTCGCCGGGGTTGAGACGCCGACTACCTCCGAAATTCTGAACATCCAAAAGAAGGATCGTTATATCGTGGGACAGAAGACTGGCGCTTGGCCGATTTTCTTTCTGGGGTCGGACGAATTGATTCGGGACGGGACAACAAGCATATGGATTTCCGGCTGTCGATCATGAAGGTTCGCGATGGCAGCGGCCCAAGCGTCGCCGTGTCTACGCTGTGCATGTTTCACAGTCGCTTCGGGTGGCACTACCTGTCCTCCATCACTCCTTTCCACAGATTTGGTTTGCGCAAATTAATGGCGAGTGCCTTTGCCGCTGGGCGCCTGTAGAACCCATATCGTGCAACTGAGATACTATTTCACCGAGGTAACGGCCTTCCTGAGTTCTGTTTAGGCTCAGGCACAAGCGGCTGAAATACACACGCCGATTGGCGAGGTTCGCGACTTCTGCTCAGGGTCAAGAGCGTCGTCCTCCGCAATAGTCGGCCGCCCGTCAACTTCCACTATGCTTCGTTAGCGACCGAGATCGCGCGGCGGTGCAATGTGTCGCGAAGGGCCAAGAGCTGCTATCGTGCGCCTCCTTATATGCTAAACTTCCTGTTCCAGCTCGGCCTGGCCAGGCGGGCGGTTGAGTGTCGCAGGACCTTCTCAACCCGAGAGCGGCCGGCGCGATGGCGGAGGCCAGTGGTTGGATCCATCCAGTCTGTTCGGCACCACTCGCTTCATCAATTCTGTGGCGAGCAATCGTTCCCAATGGTTGTCGAACCGGCTCCAGCCATTGACGCAGTGCATGTCCAAAAATAGTTCGCTCTGCGGCAGATTGGAGAGCTCTTCCCATGAGAGCCGCAGCTGCTTGCGGCGGACATCCCAAACATTGGGTTTCTGTAGCCCGCACTCCGAGAGGCGACCTATCAATATGCTAGTCCAGCCCGAAGCAGCGAAGGGGTAGCCTCACTGCTCCACCTCACCGATCTTGGAGTTAGAACTACTTGCAGACTCGGAGAGTAAGCCAGGAACAGTCTTGCTGGTATTGTGACGGAAAATGTTGACGGCTCCGATCACTTCGTCCTCGTTGTCACGAATTGGAAAGACATTAACGAGTGCCAGAAGACGATTACCGTTGGGCTGCTCGCAAATCACATCGGCGTTCCGAACGGTGCCGCCGTTGTTGATCACTACGGAAGGTGGTGCAAGTTCGTGCGGCATCACTTCTCCTGAGGGGTAACGAAGAAGGTGTGACCCGCAGTACTTTTCCGAGGTTCCCAGAGACGGCGTGCGTCCCCAACCCGCGATTGCAGCTTTGTTGCACTTGACGACGGTGGCATCCTTCTCGAGAACGTATATCCCTACTGGGATAGAATCCATCGCCTCTTGGTCTGCGAGAATTCCCTTTGCGACGAGGTGCCCGTCGACGACTTCTCCGCGAAAGTCGATTCTGTCGAAGTCGCCATCCAAAATCATTGTGCTTGTTGCTAAGCCACTATCTGTCACGCTGGTTGCCATTTTCAACCTCCTTTGCGCGAGAGACTCAGTAAATCGTCGAGCACCATGGCGAGCAGACGATTTTCCTCGCTGTTCCTCGATCGTCCTCTTTTTCACCGTCGCGCGTCATGAGCCTGTGCGCTTTTCCAATCGCTACAGACTAAGACGATCGCGATCAGCGGCTCAATTCAACGTAGGTAAACGTCGGGCATCCAAAGGCGGTCTCGGAACTATTACGAAGGTTTATGGCGCTCGCCCCTAAAGCCGACCACTTCCGCGACGGGTCAAAGGACTAAACAGCTCGCGCGGTAGGGCGCTGCGGCGGGCGACTGAGGCCATGGGATAGCGCAACGGGGCGTCCTGTCTTGAGATGAGGGGGTCGCAACCTTCACTCAAAACAGGAGCATCCCCATGACCGACGAGACAGTGACCCCGCTGCGCCGGCGCATGATCGAAGACATGACGATCCGCAAGGTCGCCGAAGACCCAACATGACTGCGTGCAAAGGGTCTATAACTTCGCGGCGTTCCTTGGGCGATCGCCGGGATACGGCGAGCTTCGAGGACGTGCGCCGCTGCCAGCTCCATCTGGCCGCGAGCGGCGTTGGCGTGCCGACCATCAATCAGACCGTGTCGACGCTGCGGTTCTTCTTTACGGTCACGCTCAAGCGTCGCGAGATCGTCGAGCATACCCATGTGATTCACGAGCCGCGCAAGCTGCCGGTGGTGCTGAGCATGGACGAAGTAGCGCGGCTGATCGCGATCATCTTAGATAGCGTATGCGGTAGCGACCCCCCACCCCACACCTCGCTATCGCTGCTCGCCTTGGGCGGTACTCCCTGCGGCGGGGGCCGCCTCTGGCAACGCAGGCGGCCTTTCTTTTTGTGTGCACCCCATCGGTTTCTCGGGTCCTTTGGGCTGACAGAAAAGTGCGGGGTCCGCGCGACCGTGCGCTCCAAGTATATTTTCAATCCATCATATCGCGCTAAATTATTGTACCATTTCGCACACAAAGGCGGTGCGCGATGTGGCCCAATGCCGTCGTCCGACATGTCGAAAGTCCGACTTCCGTCCGACCGTGAGCGGTTCCGGTTTTTGCGCAAACCGGACATTTGGCCGGACCCCACAAGGGCCGCGAGTGGCGAGTCCGATGCGGAAGGCGAACGGCCATCATAACGCGCGGTTATTGACTTCATCGCGTGGTGTCATTTCCAATTTGCCGCGCGGAATTTCATGCTTACGCGGTACCGGGCTCATCCGGCGCACAATCAGGAGGCTACAAATGTCAGTCCAGAAGGCGGTTCTAACGCCGCCCCACGGTGGCGAGAAGGTGACGACGAGCGGAGGCTCGAGCATCGAGATTAAAGTGGAGAGCAGCCAGTCCGGAGGCGAATATGGCGCTGTCCTGTGGACGGTGCGAGCTGGGGAGGAGCCTCCGATGCACACTCACTCGCGTGAGGACGAGCTAGTCTACGTGGTTGAGGGGCAGCTAATCGCGCGGGTCGGCAATTCCCGCGTTGAGGTGGGGGCAGGCTCCTACGCGGCTCTTCCCCGTGGTGTGCCGCATACGATCGAAGTGGTCGGCGTTCAAGCGACCCTGCTGGCCACCTATGTGCCAGGTGGGCTGGAGCGTTTGTTGGTGCCCCGGAAAGGCGAGAAGCCCGATCCGGCTGCTTTCGGCATAACGTTCCGCAGGGTCGAGGACCACGGCGCGTGGCGTTCGTGACCGTGCGTCCGCGCGGGCGCTCGGGACCGCACCAGATGATCGATTGCACGCGCCAGCCAGGTGCGCGTAGGAAGCAATGGGCATCTGAAGGGAGCACGCGACCGACACGAAGGTTTATGGCGGTGCGCGATGTGGCGAATGTCGCGGATCGAGACTGCGATCTTCGTGGCGGCGGTCGTCGTCATGGTCGCGCTGGCGGTGTGGATTGGCCTGTAGCCAAGGATCGAGAGAGGTGACGATGACAGATCGATCAGATAGCCCGACCTATTTGGCGCTGCCACAGAGTGCGCGCGGGGTGCTCGCTGCGATTGAGCAGGCGATCGGCGGCGGCGACAGCGCGAGCGTGTCCTACCTCTCCTTCATACTGGATCACCGCATCACGCATACGGTGGTGTCGCCATCGCTGAAGCTGCTCGACCGCCTCGGCCTGATCGAGATGGAGCCGGGTCCGCGCGGCAGCAACGTGTTCCGGTTATCGAACCGCTGGCGCGGCATTGACGAGGTCGAGGCCAAGCGGCTGTTGGAGTTGGCGGCCGAGGTGAAGCCGCATCGAACCTTCAAGAAGACGCCGGAGTCAAAGCCGGTGAAGCCACCACCGCCGCCGAAGCCCATGATGGTCGAGCGACCGCGAGTCATGCAGCGCCGGGTGCCGTCGCTGCCGACGATGCCGTGGCAGGACGACGGACGGTGATCGGCGGGGCTACTTGCTCCGTTGCTTGAGCGCCCGCAGGCGGTTTCCTCTCCGTTGTGTCCGGCACCACCGCAATCCCTAGCGGCTTGCCCCAGCCGATCCGCCCGGTGCATCTTCTCTAGCGTGGGCACCAAATCACGCGAGACCATCTACGGCGCGTCGATCCGGGCACCGGCAGAGCGGGCGGCCGAAGCACGCAAGCAAGCCGACCGGCTCGCCTGCGAGGCATGGAACAAGCGCATGCTCGGCTTCCAGGGACCGGCGCAGCCGTCCCCCGCGCTGGGTGACGCGCTGAACGCCGGTTATCTCTATCTCCAAGTTCGTTGCTTGGGCTGCAACACCCATCAGACCGTTGTCCTCGACATCGTGCGGCGACCGAAGACAACGTCGGTTCACGAGCTGGAGCGGTACATGCGGTGCAAGGATTGCTCTCAGGTGCGCGGCTATCCATACAAGCGCAGCCATCTCATTGCGCTGCGGACGACCAAGATTTCGGCTAGCGATCCACCCTCGCATTGGTGGCCGCGCGAACGATAAGTGATGTGCAATCCTTACATCATTACCTCCAACCAAGCGGTAAACGGCTCGGTAGGCATTTAGTTGTATCGAATTAAGTGAAGCGTTGCTTACTATTCCTCACCCGATAATAGTGGACCCAGAAACGGAAAAATCAATTCGATGGCGGCCCGAGCAGAACCAATCAGTGGCGTCCAGCCTGAATTGCTTAAATGGGCACGCGATAGCACGAACATGACGACAGGTAACGTCGCCGAGAAGCTCAAGAAACGCCCGGAAGAGAATCGAGGCATGGGAGAACGGTGAAGGCGGGCCGACATACGCTAAACTGGAGCGCCTGGCCTACGAAATTTACAAACGGCCCCTTGCGATTTTCTTTCTGCCAGCGCCGCCTGATGAGCCAAAGCCTCGCACCGAATTTCGGTCGCTGCCGGACGCCGATCTGTCTTCGCTGCAGCGCCATACGGTTTTACTGATCCGCAAAGGCCATGCATTTCAGACGCCTCTTGACGAACTTTATCAACGGCGCAATCCGACAGAACGTCCGCTTGGCGAGAGATTTCCCTGTCTACGCAGCGCTTCCATTTCCACTCAGGCGCACCGCGTGCGCGAATTGTTGGGCGTTTCCCTTGATCGAGTACCCGAAGCGAGCAGTGACGACGATGCATTGAAGCTGTGGCGGCGGGCTATCGAGGCGCGCGGCGTGTTCGTATTCAAGGATAGCTTTAAACAAGGAACGATTTCGGGCTTCTGCCTTAGGCATGAAGAGTTTGCTATCATCCTGATCAACAACAGCACCACAAAAACGCGGCAAACATTTAGCCTCGTGCACGAACTTGCTCACCTGCTCTTTAATCGCAGCGGGATCAGCCGGTTTGACAATGCTGCAATACATGAACTTCCGCCGTAAGACCGCGCCATCGAACGGTTTGCAATTCAGTCGCCGCTGAAATCCTAGTACCGGCACGCGATTTTGCCGTTGCGGTACGAGAACTGAATCTCAATCCACGGCAAGCAAGTGATGAAGAGTTTGCCGCGCTGGCAAGACGTTATCATGTAAGCCGCAGCGTCATCCCCCGCCGCTTCCTCGATCAAGGCCAAGTAACAGGAGCATTTTATCTCGACAAAGATCGGGAGTGGGCTAACCAGCGTGGTCGCGGCGGATCGGGTGAACGCAATCGATGCAAACAGCGTCGGCAAGGAGATTGGCACGCTTGTTTTGTCCGACGCCCAAATAGGTGGCGAGGGCCACAAGGTCGACGTCCCCGTGCTAACCGTCGATGCAAGCGGCAAGGCCACGGAGGTAGTGCCGCACCTCAATGTGGCCGAGATTAGGGGGCGCGCGATTATGATCCACGCGGGCGGCGATAATTACTCCGACCAGCAGTGCGCTTGGGTGGTGGCGGTGCGCACCAGACCTGAGTGTGCAGAACAGCTTGATCGTTACCCATGCAACACAATTCATTAGTTCCGAAATTTTTCTGCAGCCATCCTGCCGCATCTGAAAAATGGCGATGTCTTTCTCTCTCTCACCTCGGTCCGACATCCGGTCGGCGACAAATCCGCCGTAGGAGCGGCGTCATGGTCAAGGACGGCGGCGCGTTGGCACGCGCAACTTCGATTGGTCCAAGGGCGGCAACGGGAGTGCCTGCAGATGCGGCTGGTGGCATTCCTCGCTAGGGCCTCACGCGGCGCGGCGGCAATAACGATCGTCTATCGACTCTATGTCGAGAGGTGATTTCCCTCGCCGGCGTTGCAAGGTCATTCTCTAAAGCATCGTCGTACCAAAACTTTCAATGCCGGCACCGAGACGCGATGCCGGATTGAGAGGCCAGGAGGCTCAATATGAAAAGCAACGAAGTAAACGCAGCCGCCGCAAATGGCAAAGAGGCCGCCTATTTCGGTGTGCCTTGGGAAGATGCCTACGGATACGCACAGGCGATCAAGGTTGGTGACACCATCTATGTCTCCGGCCAGCTCAGCCACGACGAGAAGGGGAAGCTGATCGCGCCTGCTTCTCTCAACGAATCCGGCAAGCCGGCCGAGTTCTCGATGATGGAACAGCAGTTGCGGGCGACCTACGCCAATGCCGTCAAGCTGTTGGCGAGCTTCGGGGCAACGCTGGACAACGTGGTCGAGGAGACGCTCTATGTCCTCGATGTCGTCGCCGCATTCGCCGCCGCGGGCAAGGTGCGCAAGGAAGCCTACGGCACGGCGCGCCCTCAGTGCGCCAGCAACCTGATCGGTGTGACGAGACTGGCCTTTCCTGAACAGCTCATCGAAATCGCCTTCAAGGCTGTGCTGTCGGCAGCAGAAGCGAAGCCGCGGTGATAAATCCCCGATGTCTAACGAAATCATGACACAAGGACCTGGCACTGCGAGGGCAACGCCCGACATCCTGATCGAGCCGAAGTATTGCGCCTTGGTGCTGGTCGATCAGCAAGCCGGACTTGCTTTCGGCGTGGGATCGATCGATCGCCAAATGCTTCTGAACAACGTGATCGCTCTAGCGCGCACTGCCACCGTTTTCCGCATGCCGATCGTGGCATCCACGTCCGCCACCAAGGTCTACAGCGGTCCCCTGATGCCCGCGATTCAGGCCGCGATTCCCGAAGTGGTCGCGATCGACCGCCGCAACATGAACATGTGGGAGGACGACGCTGCGCGCGGCGCGATCGTGGCGACTGGACGGCGGAAGCTGATCTTTTCGGGGCTGTTGACGGAAGCGTGCGTGACTTTTCCGGTGCTCTCCGCTCGCGCGGCGGGGTATGAGGTACACGTCGTCGGCGACGCTTGCGGCGGGCTCACTCCAGTCAGTCACGATCTGGCGATGCGACGGATGGAAGCGGCGGGGCGAAGCCGACGTCGTGGATCCAGGTCCTTCTGGAGCTCCAGCGCGACTGGACCCGGCATGAGACCTATGACGGGGCGCGAGCTATCGTGGAGGCTCACGGCGGCGGATACGGCATCGGCCTGGCCTATGCACGGGATATGATCAAGCCCGCGTAAGAAACCGCCGATTATCCATCGGAGTTGTTCCTGCGCCTTGAGCGCTGGCGCATGGGGCTGGGTTCCTGGCGTGGGAAATCGTACTGCGAATATTTCATCCTGAAAGCCATTTGAAAGGAACTCTGCGATGACCGATGTCAATGCTAATGCCATCGACAGTAGTGTAGGTTCGCGGCTCCTGCTTTCATTGTTCATTGTGGTGCTGCTGTCGTTCGGTGCGTACGCCACTTTCGTCTCCGCTCCCGCGACACGGGCCAATGCGAAAATCCAACTCGATCGCGAGATTGCAGCTGAAAATCTCGCATTCTGTGAAAAGTTCGGAATACGCGCTGACACCAGCGACTTTGGTGTGTGCAGCCAACAGCTCGCGATTGTTCGACTAAAACAAGCCGACCGGGACCGTGCCGCAGCTGCAGGACTTCCCTGGCTGTGAGCTTTCAGGAGGTTGTTCATTCGGCCCCGACCGAGGAAGCTGAGGTTGCTGACACGGCCAGCCATATTCGGACGGCGCGATCGAATTTCACAAGCTGAAACTTGAAAAATTTTGCGCGCTGGTCGGCTGCGACAATCACTTGAACCTCGGGAATGCCACTCCTGTGCCGAGTTGCGGCGCGCCGCTTTCCGCGCCCAAGATGGGACCAAACGTGCATTAGCCAACCCAAGGTCCTTCAGGTTAAGAGCCGTGTTGTTCCAAGGTGTTTCGGCCAGTTGCCCGGCATTCCAAATTTTTAGTCAGCGGCGGCAGACGTCGAGACGCATGATTAGGGGTTCACGATGATCCGCAGCAAAAGGAGTTGAGGCCGAAACGGACGACGGCGCAGCAGGGGCCGACTCGGGTGGCGGCGCGGATAAACCTCGACGCATGCTCAGCGAAAAACAAGTGTTGGCGATCGTCCCAGTGTCGAGGACCACGCTTTTCCGAATGGAAAAGGCAGGCCGGTTTCCGAGATCGACCAACATCTCTCCGAACCGGCGCGTCTGGTTCGAGAGCGATATCATCGGGTGGCAGAACGAAATCGATGGCCGCGGCCGCGGCCGCCTCAACCATCTCCGCCGCTCGAAATCCTGAGGGGGCCGCAGCGCGTCGGCCGGCGCGAGCCCCGGCTGGGGAAGCGCGGCTCGCCTGTGCGTTATTCCGGACCGGCCGCCACCGGACACCGGCCGAGGCCTCGAACGCACCAGCGGCCAAGCAGCGCGTTTCATCGTGTTTCAAAATTGATCCAGATCAGTCGATTTCGCATCTATCTGCGAGCGTACCATGCGCTCAAAGGGACGGGACATGAACTACCTGCACAATCCAAAGCATTGGCGGGATCGCGCGGAAGCGACTCGGGCCAAGATCGACTAGTTTTGGAACTGGGAGGAAAAGCAGCGGATGCTGCGGATCGCAGAAGAGTATGACCGACTGGCTGGCCGCGCCGAAGAATGGGCGCGCTCCGCTGAATTATCGGGACGTCCTGCAAACGAGTAAGGCCGCAGTTGGCGGCTGGTTGCGCAATGTTGCTGAACATCCATTCAAAAAAGTTCCGACACAGTTCCCGAAACTCCACGGCCAGCCGTTCGTTTCTTATCAATTGTAACTAACGAGAGGAGACGAACCATGAGAAAGCTTTCTTATGTTCTCGCCGCGTTAGCAACCATCGCTGTTGCGGCCCCTACAGTCGCAAGCGCTCAGGGTTTTAGTGTTCGGATCGGCAGCGACCGAGACTACTATCGCGACCATGATTATTACGGACCCCGTGCTGGGTTCTATGGGCATGACCGTGGCTGGCATCGCGGATGGTATCATCGCTATGGCGACCGTGACGTAGTCATCAGGCGTCACCACTACTGGGACGACTAACGGAAAATGGCCCCTAGCCGGGGGCCATTTTTTTCGTCTGTTGATAGGTGCGATAATGAAACCGAAGCAGTCCGATGTATTTAGGGATAACGCGCAGAACTGCGCCGAGATGGCGGAGCGGCGAAAGATAAAGCGGCGTATAAGCGCTTTAAACGCATGGACTGGCGTTAGCCAAGGAGCAAGAATGGTTGGATGGCGAGATACAACCAAACAGGTCCGTGCTAACCGAAGTCCTTGACGGAAAAACCTGACGGGAGAGCTGTCTCCCTGCCGCGTCAATACACCAGCGGGCAGATGGCGCGTTTCAGCGTGTTTCAAAAGAAAAAGCCCGGCCAGCGGATGTAACTGACCGGGCGCTGCTAAAATGGGCGGTCACCGCCCATTTCCGCTGATCAAGCCGCGAGCCGCAGCTCGTCGTGATCAACGGCCTTCATTGCAGGCTCGCTTGATGCGCCGCAGCTCGGCCGCGATGCCATCAAGCACCGCGCGCTTCTGTTGCATGCGCTTCGACTGGTTATAGATGCCGGTGACCCGGCTGATCTTCTCGCCGTCATCCTTGGTCACGGCATGATCGAGGCACTTCGCGATAGCGGCGTCCGAGAGCGCGGATGCTCCTTGTCGAGCGGCGGCAGGTTGGCGCAAGGGCTCGCGGTCACATATTCGCGGCCCGCCTCAGCGGCCCAATTGAACAGGCCCGAGGCCGCGCGGCGCATGTGGCGGGCATTGGCGACCAACGCCTTGCTGCCGGGATAGCGGCCAGCGACGATATCATCCGAGAGTGTGGCGATATCGCGCTTGGTGACCGTGCTCGCGGCCATCTTGCCGAGGCGCGGGCTGATAAACCGCCGCAGATCGCTCTCGACGTTGCTCCATGTTTCGATGCGGGGCCGCATCTCGCCATCGGCCTTGAGGACCGGCGCCTTCATCCATGCGACCCGCTCAGCGATGATCTCATCGACCGTCTTGCCTTGCGCGACCTTGTCGGCCTGTTTCTGCGAGAGCAGCGCGACAAGCTCGGCTGGGTCCATCGCCTTCATTGAGCCCATAAAGCCTGCCGCACGGGCATTTGTGGACTTCCTTCTCAGGGAGCTCCGTACCGCTTAGGACGGCTCCGGCATCGCCGCGACAGCACGGTATTCCCCGCAGCTATTGATACAATACCCCCGGCGAAATCTAAGGCTATCAAAACACGCACCCACAACCGTCCGCCCTCGCTGGAGGTTCTCCACTCGTTTCGGTGCCGTGTGCGGCCCGCGCCCGACATGATGGAAGGCTCCATGGCTAAGGTACTAGTGCTCTACTACTCCTCTTATGACATGTCGAAAAGCCCGCACACGAAATCGCCGCGGGGGCGCGGGAGGCAGGGCGTCCGCCGACGTATAGCGCGTGCCTGAGCTTCTATCTTCGGGCCGCCAAGGCAGCCAACTACAAGCTCGATCAGACCGATCCAGTTCTGCGCATCGACGACCTTGCCGAGTACGACGCGATCGTCGTGGGCACAGGCATGCGCTTCAACAGGATGTCCTCCAAAATGGCAAGGTTCCGCGACCAGGCTGGCGGCATGGGAACCCTCCATGGCGAGGTAGGTGGCGCCTTCGCGTCGTCGATGACGCAGCACGGCGGCCAGGCGACGACACCGTTCACCATCATCACCAACCTGCTCCACTTTGGCATGACGGTGGTCTTCGCCGGCCAGATAAAAGTTGACGAGATCACCGGCGGCGCACCTTACGGAGCGACGACGATCGCCGGGCTCGACGCGCGGCCGCAGCCGAGTAAGAACGTGCTTGCCGACGCCCGGTACGAGGGGCGCGCCATCGCGGAGACCGCCGCGAAACTCCACCGCTGAACGACGCGATCAGAACGCGGCAGGGCGCTGGCCGCGTCGTGCGCGCAATCGAGCGGAACGGGTGGCGGCAGCGTGCAAAAGGCGGAAGGGCAGGACGGCATGGAACAGGCCGAGCACGCCCCGCTCGCCGACCTACGGCGAGCGCGCCGCTCGCCTCGGCTTCAGAACATGGATGAGCCACCCGGCGGTTGCGCGCCTGAGGCTGGCGCAAAAGATAGTGGACGCGGTCGCCACCGTCAGGGGATCGTGGAGCTTCATCATCGTCCAGGATCACGCGGCGGTGCGTACGGTCTGGCGGAGCGAGGACCGGCGTCAGGCTGCATCGGATTCCTCGTCGCGCCTTCGGTCGGCGTGGCGCTGTCGGACAAGGGTGCGCCGCGCCCGGGCACGGTATTCTGACCGGTCGCTGCCGTATTGCCTGCCGAACGTGCGCGCGAAGCTGCTCCGGCTCTCATAGCCGGCGTTCAGGGTGACTTGGTCGATCGACGGCGCATTGGCTGCGAGCAGGTCTGCCGCATGGCGCATCCTCACGCGGCGCAGCAGTGACATGGGCGGCCCTCCGAATGCGGCGGAGAAGCGCACCATAAAAGCTGAGCAGCTGAGACCAGCGGCGTGCGACAGGCTTTGAACGGTGTGCAGTGATGACGGGCGAGAGGCCATCTCAGCAAAAGCCCGCGC
Organism: Bradyrhizobium sp. Ses1; assembly: GCF_059512365.1. NCBI lineage: Bacteria > Pseudomonadati > Pseudomonadota > Alphaproteobacteria > Hyphomicrobiales > Nitrobacteraceae > Bradyrhizobium > Bradyrhizobium sp. Ses1. The sequence continues at coordinate 76,170 of NZ_JCAMOQ010000035.1, read as the reverse complement.
GATCGGGGGGCGCTCAAAATCGAGAAGCGCTTCGTCGAGACGAGGCAGCGCCGAAGCAGCGCGAGCAGCACGAGCTTCAGCAGCCCCGCCGATACCGGCCCTCCACCAACGTCCTGAGCCGCGAGCTCGGCCATCGCGTAGGCGATCACCTGATCGAGCTGGTCATGCACGTCGAACGTCTCGACAACGGACGTTGCAAGGGATGCGAACAAGTCCCGTGCGGGCCCGTAGTTGGTTCGGAAGATCCCGCACGCAAGCACCAGTGTCGGCTCGCCGTCTCCAACAGTGTGCTGGTGCGACGAGCCTGGCGCAGAGGCGCCTTCGCCGTGCTTGCCGGCGTTCCGCGGAGCGGTCGGGTCCTCCGTCGGGGCGATTGTCATTGCTCGGCCAGGCGGCACGATCACCAGCGTGTGCAACGTCAGACGTGTGAGGGTTTCGCCGTCCAGGAGGATGACGCCGACGCCTCGAACACAGTAATGGATCGTGGAGGCGCGTTGGTGGGGGCGACCGCCAAGTGCGGGCTGACGGTCAAATCGTTTTTGTAACAGCTTCGCAACGGGCGCTCGGCTTCGTCGATATTTTTAAGGCGCTCGGAAAGTGAAACTAACCGGCCCGGGCGGCCCGCGCGTTAGTCGGGGCTGTTCATCGTTAGAGCAACATAGCCAGGACCACGCACGCCGCGGCAATGCACATCGCCAGTACGAATATCACTATGACCATATCGCCGAGCATATCGCCTCGTTCGGGTTGGCAGCCGAACCGTGCAATGCTACCGCAGTGGGAGCTGCTGATCGCCCTGCGCTCGCGATCAGCCCATGCTCCCCCGCATGAAGCACCTGACGCCAACGAACGCGCCGTTCAGAAAGTAGGGCCAGACCATCGTGCGACCAGCGCGGTTCGGTCCATCCACGACAGCGTCGTTTGGAACATCAACCCACCGCCATCAATGCGTACGCGATAGTGACCATCCTTGGTTTGCCAGTCGGCGTCATCAATGCTCCTCGCTCGCTGCCGTCGCTGCAGGGCCCGCTAGCCGCTGTGCAAACTCTCATACCAACTGTTCAACTCAGGGCGCTGATAATCGTGGGGGCGTGACCGATTGTAGAAATCGGCATGACAGTGAATACAACTAGCGCTGCATGCCAGATCCGATTGTTCATCTCACATCCAATCCCGGATTTTCTGTGCGCAGTCAGGAAATTCATTCATCCGCATCAACATGCGAAACTGTCTCAGCTCGCCGCTGGTAGTCGTCGGCAAGGGCCTTAAGCCGAGCCGCGATCGCTGAGTCGGTCATGGTTTTGGCGGCGCGGCGCAAAGTCTGTGCTGTCTCTAAATATTTCTTGCCTCGTGGTGAGATCTGGACTGTCATAAAGCCCTCGCGCGGTTTTCGGGCGAATGGTCGAAGGCGGTTTGAAGCCAGCTCACCCAATTGCGGTCGCTTTCCCTGCGAGTTCTGAAGCGATCGACGCACTTCTTGGAACAAAGCGGGGTTCGCCACGAGTAGTGCCGGACGAGACCAAACTTGCCATCACAAACGGCGCATCGCGCAGCACTTCCAGATCTAAGATTATCGGAGCAGTGGGGCATCGTAGTCTCCTCTATCGTCGCTGTTCGTCGATCGTCGTTTTCTACCGTCGCACTGCATGGACCTGTGGCTTTTCCTACGCGTGCAGCCTAGGACGATCGCGGTCAGCCGCTCAATTGATCGTAGGTAATGTGCGGGCCATCCAAAGGGGCCGGGAAATGCTACGAAGGTATAGCGAGCGCGCCCCTAAAGCCAACCACTTGCGCAGCGGGCCGTTCGCGACCGAATTGGCCAGCGGCAAAGTCCGGGCGCGGTCCGCTATGCTGCCGAACGCGGAAGTTCATGGCTTTGGAGCTACGTTAGAGATCGCCTTCACGCTCACGCTGCAACCGGAGTATCCTACCGCGACGCAACAGGAGCGAACACGAACTGAGAGCTCGCGACCGTGTCAGAAAGCTCGCGACCGTCAGCGCACGTCGGCACTGGCACTGCACCTCGATTGCAGCCGCGTGTACATTGGCAAGCTCGAAGCTGAAGGCGTGATCCAGTGGCGGAGTGCGAGCGTCCCGCTCGACCAGAGCCGCGTTACGCACCCTCGATACTTACGACCCGAGCGGCTGCAATTGTCGCGCACGCGAGCCGACGCTGATCATGTCAAGGTCAAGACTGAGATGCGGCAGTTGCTCCTGCTGGAGAAGAAGCGCGAACTGGTGCGCCGGACCAATGTCGATGCACTGATCGACGAGGTCGCTGGCACCGTGCTGATGCATCTGAGCGCGCGTTGCAGTCGCGACATGTTGGGAAGGCGCAACATCGATGCGGTGGTGACGCAGATCAGGCGCGAGATCAGTGAGGCGCGCAGCCAGGCGGCCGACGCACCCAACGAGCCGCTGCTGGATGAGCAATGACTGCGTGATTGTTTTGACGGCCCGGCGGCTTGGTCAAATCTTTCGGCTTTGCTCGCTCTTGCTGTGCGAGCGCGGCGTGCGATCTGGCGCGGAATTGCTACGGACGTGACGGCACAAAAAGAAAGGCCGCCTGCGTTGCCACAAGCGGCCCAAGTCTAGGGAGGAAACGCCCAAGGAGGGCAGCGGTAGCGAGTCGGGGGAGCTGAGGGTTGCTACCGCATGACCTATCTAAGATGATCGCGATCAGCGGCTCAATTGAACGTAGGTAAACGTGAGGCATCTAAAGGGGCTCGGATACGATACGAAGGTTTAGTGACGCGCGACTTGGGACCTTGGCGAGGGACGATTCCGCACGGTTGGTGCGATCCGCGACTTGCAATCAAGGATGCGGATCTCGATGCACTGAAGAAGATATGATGACGATGCCAACGTGGACGTGGCGAAGGGGCTAAAGATGCTGAGGACGCGGGTTTTCGTATGGTGACCGTGACAAATGCGCCTCCAGCCCCCGGCGGGAAGAGGCCGCTCGAGAACGCCAACCTCGACAAGTATTTCGAGCGGCAGTTCAGTACCGAGGCACGCGCCTACAAGCCGGCACGGGTCGTCCTTCACATTGGTCGCCCAGGAGTTCGACGTGCCCCCGCAAGACTGCTGTCTGGCGGCGACATATGTTTGGGACCGATCGGCGCGGAGCGCGGGCATGGCGAGCGGCCTTCCCACGCGGCCGGGCCAGGCCATCCCGCCCATCGAAGGCCTAGCGCAACCGATCCGGGTAGGCCCCGATCTGCCCGCTCTCGCACGGAAAATGATTGACTCGTTTCAGCCCGCCCCCACAGGGGCGCCTGAGACATAGCACTGCATCAAAAAAACCGCGCACGACGCTGGCGGAATGCGCTTGATTGCAGCTGCGAACGGATTGCTGGGCTTGTAGGGACGACCAACAACTCACGAAGCTACCGCGTCGCACTAATTTGACGTCTCGTTCGTCGAGGAATCACTCGTTCGTGAAACCCACGACTGGGCAGTTCACCAGATGTCCGATCGTTTTAACCGGACCTCCGACAGGGCTTACCAACAAGCCAGCTTCGCTCTTTGCTGCAATGTCGTTACCGTCAGTAATCAGCTTCCGTTGATTGCTCTCAACAGCCTCTTTGGTCCACTCGGCCAGCTGAACATCCCACATCGGTGAATATCCGGCACTGATCTCCTTGAAATTCGCAAGGATATCGAGTGCAGGGCCTTCGCCACTGAGCGCGCTGTTAAGCCCTTGGCGCTCAGGATCCTTCGGTCCGGTCCTACCATTTACGATTGTGTAGATAATCTCCGTCGCGCCGCTTTGCAGGATATCGCTTTCGGCGGGCGCAAAGGTAGATGCCTCGAGCGCTGCGGATTCCTCGGAGTTGGCGTCGAAGCTGAGGTACCGCAGATGCTTGCCGTCCGCAAATCCGAAGCGCAGCTTCAAATCGACGGTGCCCTTGTCAGGGCAGATGTTTGCCACCGAGTCGGTCACAAGCGAGTAATCGGGATTGCCGTCGCAGAACGAGATTTTCTCTGGTCCGACGTTGAAGGCGATCATGGGGGCGTTAAAAACAATGTCATTACGGTTTGCCACCCGGACCAGCGGACTGTAGTGCGCATCCCCAACAGACCCGGCCCGCGCCAACCTAGGCGGGAAGAAGTTTGGCGTCTCTCCGGCCGTCAACGTTTGAACTGGTGAGAAATCAACCCTCCCCGATTTGAAGGTGAAGTTATTGGACGCATCCATTTCCGCAACCCGCGTGCTCGCGAGATCTTTTGCTTGACTGAGGCTCGGCGCCCATGTGAGGCCCATTTTCTTGGAAGTGGCGAAATCGCTTACGTCGGTGAGAACGAACCAGACTGTCTCTCCGGAGGAAAGGCGACCGCGATGAAGCGGCAATCTTACCACTTCTCTTGCAAGATCGACTTGGCCCGAGGTGAGAAACAGCTTCGTGATTCTCCTTTCGGTCGATTCATCCGCCGCCGAACTCCCCTCACTTGCGAGAAAAGACACAAGAAGAACCATCATCGGTCCGTAAACGCATTTACCAAGAGGTTTGCTGAATTTCATAATCGCTCCGATCACTGGCTTTCATAGCCGGCCTTGGCCGGACGACCATTTTTTGGCGCACCTACTTCTTCAGTCCGGGATAACCGGAGACATAGATCCAATCCGTCGCCTTGGCTGGAATGTGGCAGCCCAGACAATCAGCACGAAAATCCTTCGAGGTGGTCTTGACCTTATTGTCAGCATCAAACCAGGACCAGCCCCAGCCGTTACCCCACAGCTTGTTGTCAGGGTGGCTGTTCTTGCTGTCCTTCACCATCATGAACCAACCCTTGAGACGATCTACATGACTGACCGTGCCCGTGGTCATTACTGCAGTCGCTGTGCTCTGGACCTCTTTTACTAAGACCGATCCATCAGGGAACTGACCCGTGGCGCGATAAGCCTCCGCAGCTCCCGGTGAGGCGTAGACGGTGTGCATCTCTTTCGCACCCTTCTCATCGCCTGCCACAGACCAACTTCCCAGGTATTCATAGTTGATGCGGTAATTGTCCGGTATGTGCATGTTGCCGGCCGCATCGACGAGCTGGGCCTGCGCAGAGCCGGCCTGAGCCTGCGCAGAGCCGGCCTGACTGCCCGCCGGCAGCGAGACCAGCCATCCAATGCCCGTTGCGATTATGGACGCCGACAAAGCCGCCATCGTTGGCTTGAGAATCTTCATCGCAGGCTCCTACTTTTTTATAGTCTTGTTTTCGGCGGGCGGCACCGGCACCTGGTCGAGTAACGCGTAGAACTGCGTCCATACGTCATCGCGTTTAGCACTAGCGATATGACAATACGCGCATTCCTCCAGTGGCCTGACCTTGGCGGTGGCGGCCTTCGGCTCGAAGTGGTTGAAGTTGTAGTAACCCCAGCCATTTGTCTCGGGGTACCGTTTGGTGTCTTTGACGGTTACATCGGCGCCGTTAAAGGGCCCCGGAAAGAACCCGCGCCCAGAGGGCTCTTGCCTCGAGCCGTCCGCACGATCGGCGGGCAGCATAAGTTGTAGCTCCTTTACGAAGATGGTTCCTTCGGGGAAGACGCCCGTCTTCTTATAGATTTCATAGGAACCCGGCTCGATGTATACGTTATGGAACTCCGGGAAGTTTGCTTTCCCATTGTTCAATATGTTTGGCGTCAGGGGCGAGCCGACATAAACCCATTCATGGAAGTTTTTCGGTAGCACGAGAGCACCATCACTCGTGTATTCCGGAAGATAGCGCCCAGTCGCATGCCAGTCGTCCGGTGGAGGAAGCTTTGGTTGTTGCGCGAATACCGCCGTTGTGATCGCGCCGACAGCAAGAACGCTGGAAAGCAATAGTGACACGGTGTGCTTCATGATTTTTCTCCAGTCAAACCGCGATTCGCTCGCGTCGGCGATGAGAGTGACTTCCTCCGCCCAGCAAGGCGAAATTTAACCCAAGGCCCTGCGTCGCGAAAATCGAATGTGGTCATCGAATCGATGCACGTTGGGAATGCGGATCGCGGGCAGTTTATCGTTCGAGACACGATACTCCCTTGGCCAACTCACCTTGCTGCCTCGTAAGGCGGTGGCAATCGTGAATGTTGCAGCTCGATGAGGCGATCTCTGCGCTTAACGTCGAGAGCGTGTAGCTAGTCCAGCACTCACTAGCAGTCTGCTGAAAAACCTCGCCGTAGCGAGAATTTGCTGATTCACTTTTTTATCATGAATTGGTGGAGGCTCGTATGCGGGGCACATTTGTGGATCAGGGCCGGCTGTTGTCGTACATCTCGCCGAGACGTTGGTGCCGCCGAACCGTCCGCCGAGAAGAGTCGAACGCTTGTCCGTGATGTGCTGGCGAGCTGAACCGTAATTTTGATACGCTCTATTCGACCGAAGGATGCCCCTCGATCTCTCCGGAGCAATTGCTGTGCAGGCGTTCTACGGCATGCGGTCGAAAGACAGCTGATCTAGCAATTGGACTGCAATCGCTTGTACTGCTGGTTCGTGGGGCTGTCGCCGGACGATCCGGTCTGGGACCCGCCCCGCTTCACGAAGAACCGTGAGCGGCCGCAGAAACACAACGTGTTTACGAAGCTCATAAACAAGAACCATCCTCGGATCGTGTCGCTATTGTCGGACGAGCATTTTGGACAGGACGTTGATTGAAGCCTGGGCTTCACGGAAGAGCTTCCGCCCCAAGGACGGCAGCGATGACAGCGACGGCGCGAGCTTTCATGGCCAGGAGTGCAAGAACGACACGCATGCGCGGACTAGTAATCCCGACGGTCGCCCTCGCGAAGCCCGCCGGGGTGGGAGGCAAAGCTCTCCCACATCGGCCACGCCACCATGAAGAACCGGCATACTCACTCTCGCCAACGGCACCGCCGAGCGTCGTGCCTCGGAACGGATGCTGAAAATCAAGGCCAAGGTCACCGTATCACTGCCGGTGAGGACAAAGCCTATCATACGGCCTATCATGTGGCCAATCTTCGCGCCTTCACCGTCGCGCCGTACGTGACGCAGAACAACGGCATCACCAAAACTGGCAAGAGCCGCTGGAGCGCCGTCGACGGGCGGACCACGCGCCACGAAGGCTATGGCACGCCGCAATCACGCCGGGCGATGATCGAATGCATCTTCGATTGGGGCAAGCAGCATGGCACAATGCGCAAAACAAAACATGGCGTCATCTGTCGCGCCACAAGCGCAGCCCCGCATGTGCTTGCGACCGAACGCAAGGCACAAGGTAGCGGACTGCATTCTTGTCATGGAGGTGGCTGGATCGCGCTACTTGCCTTTGCAAGTTCACACCAGAGATCGCATTTAGCCGACGCGCATGGCAATAATCAGAGGGCATACAAACAATAACTTGTGCGAGACGAGAGGGCCTGAAAGATAATGAGCCATGGACAACCGGGGCTTCAGCTTTAGGACCTGGCAAAGATGGCAGATCACGTTATAGGGGCGGAATTGCTGGCGAGACCTCAAACTCGCGCTCGTGCTGGCGAAGCATGTCCGTGCTTGAGCGCGATGTCGGGGCAAGGAGCGCCAGCCATGCACTTGCCCGCAAGGGTCGCGTCCAGGCCGGGCGACACGAAGGGCGCGCACCAAGCCTACGAGCGTCACTTCCGCAGGGCTCTCGATCGCTTGCACGATGAGCGGCGCTACCGTGTTTTCACCGATGTCGAGCGCATTTCTGGCCGCTTCCCGGTCGCCAAGTGGCGCCGGCCCGACGGGATGACCACCGAGATCACGGTCTGGTGCTCCAATGACTATCTCGGCATGGGGCAGCGCCCAGAGGTCGTGGCCGCGATGATCGAGACTGCCCGGTGCTGCGGCGTCGGCGCGGGCGGCACGCGCAACATCGCGGGAAATAACTCGGCACTGGTGGACCTTGAGCGCGAGCTCGCCGACTTGCACGGCAAGGAGGCGAGCCTCGTCTTCACCTCGGGCTACATCTCGAACCAGGCCGGCATCTCGACGATCGCCAAGCTGATCCCGGACTGCTTGATCCTTTCCGACGCCTTCAACCACAACTCGATAATCGAAGGCATCCGTCAATCGGGCTGCGAGAAGCGGATCTTCCGCCACAACGATCACGGCCATCTTGAGGCGTTGCTACAGGAGGCGGGCGACCGCCCTAAGCTCATCGTGTTCGAGTCCGTCTACTCCATGGACGGCGACGTGGCACCTATCGGCAGGATCTGTGACCTTGCGGATCAGTACGGCGCGATGACTTACCTCGACGAGGTCCACGCGGTCGGCCTTTACGGCCCCCGCGGCGGCGGGATCAGCGAGCGCGACGGGGTGATGCACCGCGTAGATGTAATCGAGGGCACCCTCGCCAAAGGCTTCGGCTGCATCGGGGGCTACATCGCGGCCTCGCCGACAATCTGCGATGCGGTACGCAGCTTCGCCTCGGGCTTCATCTTCACCACAGCCCTGCCGCCTGCGGTTGCCGCCGCTGCCCTCACTTCCGTGCGCTACCTCAAGCACTCGAATGCCGAGCGCGAGGGACATCAGCGACAGACGGCTGCAACAAAGGCCGCGCTCAAGGCCGCCGGTCTGCCGGTGCTCGCCACCGACACTCACATCGTGCCGGTGATGGTCGGTGATGCAGAGCGGTGCAAGGCGGCTGCCGATCACCTGCTTGAGCACCACGCCATCTACATCCAGCCGATCAACTACCCTACTGTCCCACGCGGCACCGAGCGTTTGCGCATCACGCCCTCGCCGCTCCACGGGGCGGCACACATAGCCAAGCTAACGGCAGCGCTCGTCGAGACCTGGGATACCCTGGCTTTGGATTGAGCCGTGTCCCTGGGCGAGTTGGGTTCTCGACAGCGGGTGCTCGGCCACACGCGAACAGGGCGCTCCGATGGTTCGGCCAAGAGGCGAGCCTGGGCCGAGCCACCGAAGTTCCGCCATCGACGGGGTCGGAGTCATCGGCCCAAACGTGGCGTCACGTCTGGCACCCGTGCCGCTAAGTCGGATCTCTCACGCGATGTGATGCCAACCTGGGCTCGCGCCGCCGCGAGCGAGAAGCAAGCAGGGGAGCGTTCTAAAAACGCGAACGGCGCGGGGCATAGCTGACTGAAAGCGAAGATGAGCCACACACAATCCTGCCATCTCCAAGTCGCGGACCTCTGGGTCGTGCGCGGTGGGCGCACCGTACTCCGTGGCGTATCGTTACGGCTGGACGCCGGACAGCTCGGCGAAGTAACGGGCTCAAATGGCGTGGGCAAATCAACCCTGCTGCGTGTGATCGCCGGCTTCTTACCTCCGGCGTCCGGCTGCGCGTCATTGAACGAGTGGGGGGCCAAGGATCTGGCGCCTCTCGCAGAGCGCGTCCACTACGTGGGTCACCTCGACGGGTTGAAGTCCGCGCTGACCGCTCGCGAAAACATCCAATTCGGTCTGACCCTTTCTGGGCAGGCCCGGCTGCCCCCTCGGGAGGCGCTCGACCGCGTCGAGCTCGCGCACGTTGTCGACCTGCCGGTCGGCTATCTTTCGGCAGGTCAGCGCCGCCGCGTCGCGTTGGCCCGACTCCTGGCCGCTGACCGCCCTCTATGGCTGCTCGATGAGCCATTGACCGCACTAGACCGAGCCGCACGTGTCATGCTGATGGGTATTGTGGCCGATCATCTCGGACGCGGCGGCTTAGTGCTTGCCGCGACCCACGAACCACTCGGTCTGCCAGGGGCCCTCGAACTGAGGCTTGAGGCGCAATGAGAGCAGTGCCGCGGCGCCCTGCCCGCCTGCTTCGCTTCCATACGCCCCGGAGCGAGAAACAAGGCCTGGCCGATCCTTTTCCTCAAGGGAGACGGTCACACCGCTATGGCGGCGGCGGATGGAGGCCATGACAGATACTCTTCTAGCCGTTTTTTACCGCGATCTCGTGCTATCGCGCCGCATCGGCGGCGGAGGGTCTCTCGCGATAATCTTCTTCCTCGGTCTCGTCACGATCGTGCCCTTCGCGATCGGACCCGACTTGAACCTGCTATCGCGAATCGGTCCGGCCATCCTGTGGCTCGGAGCATTCCTGGCGACTCTGCTAGGCCTTGACCGGTTGTTCCAAGCCGACCACGAGGATGGTTCGCTAGACCAGATGCTTCTGTCACCGGCACCTCTAGAACTCGTTGTCCTGGTAAAGTGCCTAGCTCACTGGTGCGCCACAGGGCTGCCGCTGGTGATCCTCTCTCCTCTGTTCGGCCTGATGTTGGCCCTGGATGGCCCGGCGCTCGGGGGAGTGACCGTGAGCCTGCTAGTAGGCACACCAGCTCTAACTTTTCTGGGCGCGATCGGGGCAGCTCTTACCGTCACGTTGCGACGCGGCGGCCTTCTGCTCTCGATTCTTGTCGTACCGCTGGCGGTGCCAGTGATGATCTTTAGCGTCTCGGCGGCCTCGGCGGCGGCGAGTGGGACGGTGTCATTCCTAACGCCCTTTCTGATCCTCTGCGCGCTTAGTCTCGCGTCCTTTGCGCTCGCGCCGATCGCTGCAGCCGCCGCGCTTCGCGGGGCGGCGGAATAAAGGAAGCAAGCGGTGGAAATAAGTTCGTTCCGAAGCGGATCACGTCGGTGAAACGGCTCCAATCTGTGGCGCGGTATGACTAACGCCGCCGTTCGAGTCGACGCTTGAAGGGAAGAGGTGAAATGCCTCGGCACGTGCATATCGCAAGATAAAACGATCCGACTAATCCCAAAATCACTCTGAAGGAATATCGGCGTTCAATACCAACGCGAGCCGGTCGCACTCGGCTTGGCTCAGCGGATCAGGCGGCGGGAACCGCCTGCGGCGGCGCAGTCCGAGAAGAAGCGGGATCGCGCCTGCCACAAACAGGAGGGCCGGCGTGCCCCAGAGTAGGGCGGTTTCCGAGTCGAATGGCGGTTTCAACAGGATGAAATTTCCATAGCGCCGCACCAGGAAATCGCGCACCTGCGCGTCGCTGTCGCCCGCCTTCAGACGTTCGCGAACCAGTAGCCGGAGATCCCGCGCAAGCTCAGCGCTCGAATCGTCGATCGACTGGTTCTGACAGACAAGACAGCGCAGCCCAACGGAAATTCCCCGCGCGCGCGCTTCGAGCTTTGAATCGGCGAGGACCTCGTCGGGCTGGACCGCGCTCGCCAGACCGGGCGCGAGCCCCGCGAACACGACCAAAAGAATGAGAAAGCGACGGAGCGCGGTCATTCTGCGGGCTGCGGCGCTACAGGATCGCCAGAGAGGCGGCCGCGAATGGCACGACGCGCAAAGCCGATCCTGAGACGCCGATCGGACAACGACACAATTCCTCCGATCGCCATCACGATCGCGCCAATCCAGATTAACGTAACGAGCGGCTTCCAGAACATGCGGGCATCGATCGAACCATCCGGGTGCTGGTCCCCGAGCGAGATATAGACCTGCCCGAAACCTAGGGTCACGATGCCCGCTTCCATTATCGTAGTCTGGCGCACCGGAAACGTGCGCTTGGCCGGTTCAATCGTCGTTACCGTCGACCCACCCTGGCTGATAATCGCACGGACCCCTATTTCGGAATAGTTGGGGCCCTGTCGCTCCTCAAGCTTGACTATGGTGGCTTGATAGAGTCCGAGATCGACCGTCTGCCCCGGCTTGACCGCCGCAATCTGTTCCACGCCCCAACCGGTTGCGGCGAGCCCCAACAGTGTCACGCCGAGCCCCGCGTGGGCGATAGCCGTGCCCCAAGCCGAACGCGGAAGCCCAGTCGCGCGGGCCAAAGTCACCCGCCAGGCCTGCCCTTTGGCCCAGATCCGCGACACTAGTTCGCTGGACGATCCAAGGATCAGATAGACCGCCAAGCCCACACCTATCGGAGCGAGGATCGGGCCGCCACGCAGGGGCGCCACCAGAACTAGTGAAAGGGCCACGCCCGCCGCCGCCGCAACCATCACCCGTTGCGCTGCGCCGAGAAAGTCGCCGCGCTTCCAAGAAAGCGACTGGCCGATCGGCATTAATAGCAGGATGGGAAGGACCAACGGAGCGAAGGTCAGATTGAAAAAAGGCGCACCGACCGAAATCTTGTCGCCGGTCAAGGTCTCAAGTACCAGAGGGTAAAGGGTACCGGTGAGGACGATACCGCAACAGATGGTCAGCATCAGGTTGTTGATCACGAGCGCGCCTTCCCGAGACACAGGCGCGAACAGGCCGCCGGGTCGCAAGGCCGGAGCGCGCCAAACGAAGAGAACGAGCGACCCGCCGATAAAGAGGATAAGGATCGCCAGGATGAAGAGGCCGCGTGATGGGTCGCTGGCGAAGGAGTGCACCGAGGTAAGCACGCCCGAGCGGACCAGGAACGTGCCGAGCAGCGAAAGCGAGAAGGTGAGAATCGCGAGGAAGATGGTCCAGATCTTGAGCGCGTCTCGCTTTTCCATGACGGCCGCAGAATGCAGCAGCGCCGTGCCCGCGAGCCAGGGCATCAACGAGGCATTCTCCACCGGATCCCAGAACCAGAATCCACCCCAGCCCAGGGTGTAATAGGCCCAGTAAGAACCCATCGCGATGCCGAGCGTCAGGAAACTCCAGGCGATCAGCGCCCATGGTCTAATGTATCGGGCCCAGGCGGCATCGACGCGGCCGCTAATCAGCGCCGCCGCCGCGAAGGAGAACACAATCGAGAAGCCGACATAGCCGAGATAGAGCAGCGGCGGATGTATCGCGAGGCCAGGGTCCTGAAGCAACGGATTGAGGTCTTGCCCCTCGAAGGGTGCGGGAAATCGGCGCGCGAAGGGGTCGGATGTGAGCAGAATGAACAGTAGGAAGGCAAACGCAATCCAACCCTGGACCGCCAGCGTATTGGCCCGCAGTTCATCTGCCATGCCGCGGCTAAAGCTCGCCACCGCGGCTCCGAAGATCGCCAGGATTAAGACCCAGAGCAGCATAGATCCTTCATGATTGCCCCAGACGCCCGCGAGCTTGTAGATGAGCGGCTTGGTGGTATGCGAATTCTCAACGACCGTTACGAGACTGAAGTCGGACACCACATGAGCGTAGGTCAGCGCCGCAAAGGCGTAGGCCACCAGCGCAAATTGGGTAATCGCGGAAGGCACCGCCATCGAGGCGAGCCCGAGATCGCCGCGGCGAGTACCCCAGATCGGCAGAACCGACTGCAGCAGTGTGACCGCTAAAGCTAGGGCGAGCGCATAATGTCCCGTTTCGACGATCACCCTGTCACTCCTGGACGCTGATATGAACCATAAACGGCAACTCTATTGTGTCTGCGCGGACTGCTCGCCGTCACGCCAAATACCCTGCCGTTTGAGCCTGTCGGCCACGTCCTTGGGCATGTAGCGCTCGTCATGTTTGGCGAGCACAGTGTCGGCATGGAAGAGGCTTAGACCTTCCACCGTGCCCTCGGCCACGACACCCTGCCCTTCCCGGAAGAGATCGGGTAGCAATCCTGTGTAGATGACCTTGATGTGCTTCTTAAGGTCGGTCACCGCGAACGTGACGGTCGACGGGCCCTCATGTATCAGTGAGCCCTGCTCCACCAGCCCGCCGATCCGCAGCCGCGTTCCCAACGGCGGCGCTTTCTCGGCCATTTCGGTCGGCCCGTAGAAGAAGACGATGCTGTCGCGTAGCGCAAAGAGTACGAGACTCATCGCGATCGCCAAAGTTATGCCAGCCGCGCCGATGAGGAGAAGGCGCCTTTTCTTTCTTGCCAAAATTTGTCCTTTCAGCCCGAGCTGTTTGACGAACCCATCAACGCGTGCCAACGCTTCATGTTGTCCGAATGCCTAACCCGAGCATTTGCCACGGCCTCTTCGACCTTCTCTTGCTTACACGCGACCGCGTAGGCCCTGATCAATTGCAGCCACCCGTCGAGATCGTGATCGTTCTTCGCGGGCTTCCCAGCGAGTCCCTCCACCATCGCACTGGTCACCTCCACCCTCTGCTCTGGAGGCGGCGCCGCAACGCCGGTACTGTCTAAGCCGGACCGCGCGGCCTCCACGCCCGGCTGCGGCGCTCCGGCAATAGCAGCCAAATGCGGATGCACAGCATCCATCCACGGCGCGTCGGATAGCGAATCCGCTCGTAGCGCCTGCCAGAGTTGCCTTGCTTTTTCTGTGCTGCCGTCTTGCTCGACCACGAGCGCCTGGAAGCCGTGTCCGTCGTTGAGGTCGGCCGCGTGATGCGCCCCGATCTTGGGGATTATAGCCGTGGGGTTGAACTCTGCACCCGTCCGGCGTGATGCTGGCATGTCAAGTTGGTTAGGCGCGCCCACCCTAAGATAAAGCGCCAGAGCGATAAACGGCAGCACCACAACAACCGTCAGAACGGCGCAGATGCGCCTCGGTCGCACCGATGCATGCGGCCGATCCTTCCGCACGGAGTCGACGGAGGCGAGCAGCCGGCGCGCAATTTCGGCTCGCGCCGCCGCGGCATCCTCAGCCGCGACTAAGCCTCGGCGGACATCATCATCCGTTTCAACCAATAGGCTTCGATAGAAAGCGATGTCAGAAGCGCGCGGGTTACGCTCTTCCTGCCGCGCCGAGAGCGGCCGGAGCAGCGCCAGCGAGACCGCGGCCGTCATCATTGCGAAGGCAAGCCAAAGCATGTCTCAAGTTCCTCTACCGCCGACTTCCGCGAACGCGTGACCTTGCAAAAGATGGTACGCTCGCCATTCTCTACGACCAAAATGCTCCTGTAGTGCAGTTCCTTCGAGCCGATCGATCGCCTGCCTGTGGCGCAGGCCAGTGACGCCGCGCGTACGGACAAGATCAGACTTGTTAGACCTGTTGTATATGGATCGAGACTTGGCAAAGTAGCCGTCATGGCCGTTGCGCGCTTGCGATTGCTGCCATCAAAGCGGGACGCGTCGCGTCGGAGATGCCGCCCACCAGCTTGTAGGCGATGGTCCCATTTCCTTTGACTACGTAGGTCTCGGGGACGCCATAGACGCCGAAATCAATACCGGTCCTGCCGGACGGGTCAATGCCGACCTGTGCGAACGGAGTCCCCTTGGCATTGAGATAGCTCCGCGCACTCCCTGGATCGTCCTTGTAGATGATGCCAGTAAGCTTTACCCCATGCTGCCGCAGCGCCGGTTCACGCGACAAGGCCATGAGTGCCTCGTGCTCGTTATGACATTCGACACACCAGGACGCGAACACGTTCACAAGCGTCACATGCCCTGCCTTCAGGTCGGCGCTCGACAGGCCGGGCGGCCCGGGCGTGGCTAGCCCTTCAAGCGGCGCCAACGCGAATTGCGGCACTGGCCTGCCGATCAGGGCCGAAGGCACGAGTGACGGGTTGTCGACGCCAAGCCGCACCGCGAGCAGTGCGGCAATTCCCAGGAAAACCAGACTCGGGACCGCCGCCACAATGCGGACCAAGCGGTGCCGAGTGGCCGCGATATCGGGTGAGAGGAATTTCGAGGGAGGAGTGTCGTTCATGAGCGATTGCCGAGACGGCCTGGTGCAAGGCGGGCCAGCGCATGCAGCTGAAGCCGATAGTTTAAGAGGATTGCCGCGATCGTCCCGATCAGGATCGTGCCCGTCACCAGATAAGCTGCCACGATGAACCCGCCATGCTGAGCCATCGCACCCTCAGGAAACAGTTTCGACCGATTGCAGTCGGGCCCCAGCGGATTCGCCAACGGCCGCCAGCATGATCGCGAGCCGCTGAGCGCGGCGCCGCATGATTTCGTTGCGGATCGCCATAACGTGGAGCGTCGCGAATAGAAGCGTGTATGCAAGCGACATGACGAGCAGTGGCCATAGCATCGGGCCGGCGATCGTCGAGCCTTCAATCCGGAACACAGAGGCTGGCTGGTGGAGGGTATTCCACCAGTCGACCGAAAATTTGACGATAGGAATATTGATGAACCCGACCAGCGTCATGATCGATGCGGCCCGCGCGGCCCTGCTGGTGTCCTCGATTGTTTGCCAGAGTCCGATCAGACCGAGATAGATCAGGAAAAGGACCAGCACGGAAGTAAGCCGGGCGTCCCACACCCAGTACGTGCCCCACATCGGCTTGCCCCAGAGGGAGCCGGTGACGAGGCAAGTAAAAGTGAAGGCGGCACCGAGCGGCCCGGCAGCCTTCTGCGCCGCATTCGCAAGCGGATGGCGCCAAACCAACGAGCCGACCGCCGAGATCGCCATCAGCGTATAGGCCAGCATCGCCACCCAGGCGGCCGGAACGTGAATGTACATGATGCGCACCATCTCGCCCTGCTGGTAGTCGGGTGGTGCCGTGAACGCACCGAAGAGGCCGAGCGCAAAGGCTAACGCCGTCAACCCCCACAGCCACGGCAGCAGCTTCGCGGCAACGTGCAGAAAATTGGTGGGATTGGCGTAGGCGATGAAACTGACCTTCAAGTTTCCGATCTCCTGAAATCGACAGCCTCGGATGTATGGGTCGAGAGCTCTTTCTAGATTGGTTGCAAACGGCTAGTGCCCAATAAAGTCGGTGGCGCGCCTATCGCGTGATACAATGCATCCGTAGCAGCTTCGCCAATTACAATCGGTTATCGTTTCGATGCCGTTGGCGCATCTGAATGGAACACTTTGCCACGTATCAGCGCAGTCGAATGGCCTGACCGGCTTAACCGGTTTTGACGTCTGCGAATCACGGGGGTTGAGCGCGAGAGAGATTAGTGTCGATGCCAGAGATTGAACCGAGCACGACCTTGAAGCTGACCATCCACCTGAAACTTTTGCCCGGATGGACTAGACGTGTTTCGAGCGAAGCAGCGACTTTGCTCCGACGATCTTTCCCTTATCCCCACGATCCGACGCGGGTCGACTTCGTCTTCCAACAGCGACTCGATCATGGCGGTCGGGCTCTAGGAGCTGTTGGGCAACCACATCGACGGCGCCAGGCTTTCCGGCGATATCCGAAGCCGTCATCCGTCATCCCGTCTTGGATGTCCAGCGTTCGCACGACGGTGTCGTTCGGCATGCAAATTTGGGAACTATGACGTAACTGCGATCGACGATTCTGAACTAAGGTCATCCTATTATCGTCGAGCTCTCGCGATCAACCGATTCGCAGCGCTACCATGAGGCGGTACGTCGGGCTCGACGTCTCGCAAAAGGACGCTTCAGTATGTGGGATCGACTATAGCGGGGGCGGGTAACGTTCGAAAGCAAAGCTAAATCCGAGCCGGGGCATTGACTGAACTGCTTCCCAAGCGTGGCACCAAATGCCGAACGTATCGGGTTTGAGACCGGCGCAATGGCGAGCTGGCTTTCGCACGAACTGCGACGCGTCGACGTTCCAGTTGTCGATGCTCGCCACGCACATGCCGTACTCGCAAATCGCCTGAGAAACAGCGATCAGAATGACGCTAGGGGACTGGCCGAGTTGACGTCGGCTGGTACCGGGAAGTGAAGTCAAGAGCGAAGAGATTCAACGGACCCGTGCTATTCTAGTGGTTCGACCTCGGTCGGTCGGGATCCGAGGAGATATCGAAAACCAAGTTCGCAGCATCATTGGAGAGTACGGCCTGCTGTTCTCGATAGCTTTCGGTTTCCAGTTTCGGAAACAGATTATCGAGTTACAAATAACGATCATCAGCTGCATTCGGTAGTTAATCCCGTTCTTCTGGTCCACGACCAAGTCCGTCAGTAGCAAGGAAGGTTTGATGAGGAAGTTCGCCGACCGTCCAAATCGGATGAAACCGGACGGCGCCTCATGACGGTCTCTGGCGTAGGGTCGCGCAAACTGGCGAACTCCGCCCGACATCCCGCTGTTGTTGCGATTATTGGTCCGTCAACCAGACGAACACCAACCCTATATTCTTGTTCGGTGTCGGACGCGTATCACCGGCATTCGCAGCAACACGCAGTTAATCTGGGGGATGCTCCCGAATTGTCGTCGCTCGAGAACGGCGAGCAGCGCGACAGCGCGGCCGTCTCCACCCCCGCATCGACAATGACGCGATCCTTTCCGATCTCAATCACGGTGCGGCCGCTCGCCGGCGTCGATGCTCCTATTCGCTCTATAGTGACCATTCGTGCCGCGCGGCAGCCTCACCCGCCTTTTTTTGGCGGCAGCCGCGGCATAGCCGCCGTCGGCCCCATCAACGAAGTGGACGTGATCGGACTGAATGTTTGAAGGAACGTAACAGGTGAGATGTGCGCTTTTCTGACGATGTGTACCCGCCAAACAAACGCCAGAACGCTCGGCGAAAACCAGTCGAGCTTCGATAGCCTCTGCGATTTCCGGCGAACAATCCACCGTCATTTTCAGTCCGTCATCGAACTTCCTGAAGTCCGTATTCTGCCACATCTCCCGTCGATACTTGGAGGGTTCGAAGCGGCCAATGCGAATACCTGCCGCAAGAACGATTCGCGTCTTGATTGCTCGTAATGCATCTGCCGCGGCGGTCAGGAGGTTCGCGTGTGGGGAGTCCCTGCTAAGCAGTCTCTGGATCTCGCCTCCGAGCCAGCTGGGTAGCGGACCGCCCTCCGGCAACGGATGTCCCGACCGGCGCGACGAAAATTCAATCAGGGTCAAAACGTCTGCCACCAGCGCCCTATACGACGCCTGATCTTCGAGCGGTAAGGCAATAATAGACAGGATGACCCCCTGCTCGGTAGGGATTGGACCGAACCCGCAATAGAGCCCTGATAGATTAGGCTTGGCATCCAACGGTGCGCGATGTATCGCGAATTCTCCTTTCTTTAGCTGCGTTTCCGCCCAGGCAACGCCACCCCCGGTGAACATGGCATACGAGACATTCTCGGATGCGGCATATCGCGCGACACGGACATCGTGACCGGCCGCGCGGATCTCCGAAACGGGAACGATCGTGACTCGAAGCACAAGACCGAGAGAATCTTCGGCCCAAGCCGCAGTTCGCGCCAATTCATACCGCACGTCATCGAGATACTTACCCGGAAGGGCTACGGTCGCTCCGTCGCCGCCGAAAACATAAGGAAAGCCGAGTCTAGGTAACGCGTTAGTTATCGCGACCAGCACCGCAGCAGCTACGGTGTTGACTGCCTTGTATCGACCGATCTCTATCGCCCGAGTCGATTGGACAACATCGGCTACCCCGATGAACCAGTCGTCCGGCAGAGGAAGATAGCGATCGAAATTCGTCAGTTGCTCGAAGTTGGCGAATGGCTTCAGGTCGGCGTAGAAGTCCTCTGTATTCGTGCTTGCGAAAGCAAGTTCTTGAGCAATCTTGCTCATCAAGCCGTCTTGGGGCGATGTCATTTGCTGGTTCTCTTTGTCGTTTTTCTCACTCATTCCACTATTCCGATACATGCGCGTGACATGACATAGTCCTTGTCCGATGCAAGATTGATGTGTTGAGTAACTCGCGACCCTTCGTTGGCAGTCGAAAGATATTGATGTCGGCTGCGCTGCGCGATACAATCGCCACTTCAGCCAGCAATACCTGCGATATCTTCACTACGTGCATCTTTCCACGTTCCCACCATGCGCATTCCGACGACGGCGTTTCGCCGAAGCAATGCCGACTCCATGGACCAGTTCTATTTCTGCGGCGCCTTAAGTAAAGTTATTGAAACTATAGAGGATCGCGATAGCTTGGAGTTGCGCCGCGAAGCTGCACCGCCGAGCCATTCACGACGCGCAAGGCGCGGAAAGACGAATTGCCTCTTGTAGGTCGTCTTCGCCCGGCTCTCTTCCATGTGACAGGTCGCTTGTGCTCAATGTCGTTGGGAGAGGGCAAAGTCTGGAGCGATGAAGATGAGCTAATCTCTTCTAAACGTCCGATACTTACACCTCGCGAGGTGAAGCGGATAAATGCCTTGCGACAACGGCTTTGCGGAACGGGCGATCGAGATGATCGGAGTTGATTGATCGCCTGGCGATCCGCTTTTCCGCGGGGCTCGCTCCGCGTACTGCACGATGCCATCGTTGTCATCGATGATAACGACCGAGGTTACTCGGCCGATGAATCGAGGGGCTGCGCACCCGAGAACTCTAGTGAACCCAGCTGCCGCTCCCACCTAGCCTCAGGCGACGCTTATACATTGGAGGCGAACCGATTATGCTCGGGGTCCGCACTTGAGGTGAGTACACTCATAATCGCCGTGATTGGATTGGTTCATTTCGACTGAACTATCCTGAACGGCAGACGGTGACGTTGTTCGCAACTGGGACGCCAAAGCTGCCTGCTTCGTAAGCAAGTTGAAATGCTGTAACCCGCCCTGAGCGCTCCTGGTCTTCCTCATAGCGGCAGCGCTAACCGGATAGTCAGGCCGCAATCCTCATTCGTTTCTGCCGAGATCCGTCCACGATGAGCCTCTATAATGCGCCGGCTTATGAGTAGGCCTGAACTCATTCCAGAATCCCTTGTGGTGAAGAATGGATCGAACACGTGATTCATATCGTTTGTGTTTGTTCCGGAGCCAACACCGCAATGTCGAAATGTCGCCAACATTTCGACTTCATCAGCACGGCACGATATTTCCAGCCTTCGCGGCCGGCCGTGCACATCCTTCATCTCATCGATGCCGTTTCGCAGCAGGTTGAAAACAACCTGCTGTAGCTGCAAGCGATCTCCCCTCAACTCCGGCAACCGTTCATCGATGTCGGCACGCACGGAAATGGATGACTTCTCGAGCTCGTCACGAAACATGCCTAATACTTCCAAAATGACGCCGTCGATCCTGATGAAGCTGAGGCTCGCCTGAGCCACCGTTGGCCAGCACTTCCAATCCACACTCGATCGCAACATAGCGCTTTCCTTTGTCTACAGACCTGGTTAGCAGCTTCGACCGCCTTCGATATCTCCATTCGACATCTTGATAGCCAACAGCTGTGGGCCTCCGCGCTGGTTATCAGCGCAGTCCGTGGTTGATTCACCTCGTGCACGATCAAACCGGCAAGCTCGCCCAAAGCCGCCAGCCGCGAAGCGGTCGAACGCTCAGGCGGAGTTGCGTCAAACACCCTTTCGGCGGCCTTCCTTTCTATAAATAGCACAGCCCCGGCTAACGCTCGTGACCGCTGAAGAACTATCCCGAAGCGCGCTTTCGCAAGTCCTTCTTGGCTTCTCGCCTCGAGAAGAGCCAAGGTCGCGTTTTGCTCTTCCTCACCTCTTTCGCCCTGAACACTTATCGACATCGCCAACTCGGTCTCGCAGGTTTTGCGGAACACATCATTGCTGAAGATGAGTCACGAGAAGCTTCCGGGTGATCGGGCGATCTCGTCGGACTTTTCGTTGAGAGCAAACTGTCTCGCATCCAGGATGTCACCATCCCAGAGTGCAAGCACATGCTGAAATGAAGATTGGGAATGCTACCGATAATGACTGGTTATCGGGTGGTAATTCGGATGAAGCCTGCAGCAGCCGATATGCTCGCCGCCAAGACATCCTCAGTTGAGCAGATCGCATGGGTGATCGGTTATAGAAGCTGCAGCAGCTTTCTCCGTGCCTTTCGCCAAGTACATGGATGCGTCCCGGCGAAATCCGAGGGTGATGGATAGAACTTCGATTGAAGATACGGCGAGCTGGCTCGCAGCCGCAGCAGGCAAGGCCTGCCGGCATGCGATCGCGTCTGAATCAAGGCCCATGATAAACGGTTATCGGATAGATAGTCACAGGGCATTTCCCTTTACCCGGCGGCGAGGGCTGCGAAGTTGATGAGCTGGACGCCTCGCTGAACCCGGACAACGGCCACAACGGCAGCCCGGACCGATGCAGACCAAGTGCATAGTAGGTCCGCCGCGCCCCTGATAGCGGCGCAATAGCAGACCTCTCCAGAAGTCCGAGTTGGGCCATGACTGGACATCTCGCCGGTCACAACGTGCCACCCCTAGCGGTTCCGAATAATCGGCACCACATTTTGCACGTTGTGACATGATGGCCTGAAATCGCAGCCATTGTGATTAAGCGATTTCAAAGCACCCGTGGAAGCGGCTTTCCTCCCTAAGCTCCCGTGCCATCCTGTTTGCCAATCACGCAGTGCCATGCCGCTAGGCGCTCGGCGGGATGCTGCTTCATCCACTCGGCGAGCTGCGGCGCGCCCATCAGGCAGGACTGCATCGAGACGTCAGCGAAGTCCGAGGTGGTGACGGTCTGCTCGTGGCAATTTTCCGGAGAGGAGAGACTGCAGAGCAAGGCGATGATCTTGATCACGACAGGAGAACCCCGTCGCTACGATGGGCAATGGGGCCGCTGACCTTATGACTTATCGGTGCGTTGTCCTGCTGCTTGCTGGCTGGATCAGCCGGCGGAAAGATGCTGTCATATATCGCGCGGGCTTCTCCAACTAGACGGGCCCGCTCTCGCTCAGACTTTCGGACAAATCGAACAACTTCGCCCATATTCGCTCCAAACATTAGTTAGAGAACATGCCCGCTATTAGATGATGATAATCATTCCACCTTGAATTAGTATCTCAGCCCCAACTTTGAAGCTCTGCAGGCGGTAACGACGGAATAAAAAGCTCGTGACTGGCCGCGCTGGGGCCATAACTTCATGATCGTGCGCGGATGATCTTGATGGCCTTGGCCACCGTGCGCGGATTCAGGCCTAGCGCGTGGATCACTTCCTTCTTTGTGCAGCCGAGATTGCACTCGAGGTAGCCGCGCACACGCTCGACGTTGAATGCTTCCAGATCCTTGGAGCCGGGGCGCAGGTTCAGCGCTTCAATGGTGCAGAATTCGAGAGGCATGCGTCTTTCTCGCGAGCTGACACCACTTCAAAACGTGACATGCTAGCGGCCAAGGCCTTGAGCTGACCCGCAATCGCTGAGTCGCTCATGGTTTTGGCGGCGCGGAGCAAACTCTTTGCTGTTTCTAAATATTCCTTGTCTCCTTGTGAGATCTGGACCGTCATAAAGCCCTCGCGCGGTTCTCGGGCGGCTGGTCGAAGGTGATTTGGAGCCGGCTCACCCAATTGCGATCACTTTGCCTGCGGGTTCTGAAGCGATCGACGCACTTCTCGGGGTTCGCCACGCGTAGTGCCGGACGAGACCAAACTTGCCATCACACACTGCGCATCGCGCGGCACTGCCAGATCTAAGGTTATCGGAGCAATGGGGCATCGTAGTCTCCTGTTGGTACTATCGTCGCCGTTCGTCGATCATCCTTTTCCACCGTGGCACTGCATGGGCCTGTCCGCTTTTCCTACGCGTGCAGCCTAGGACGAGCGCGGTCAGCCGCTCAATTGTACGTGGGTAATGCGCCGGCCATCCAAAGGGGCCAGGGAATAGTACGAAGGTGTTGGGAGCGCGCCCCTCAAGCCGACCGCTTCCGCAACGGGTCATGAGCGCCGTTTTTGGCGGCCAAGCCGTCACTTCCGGTCTACGCTGAACAGCAGACGTAGTGACCGGCTGTTGTCAGATCTCTGAAGGGCCAAGAGGCGACGTAACGCGTCCGGGTCAGCTCGGATCGAGTGGCGAGTCGGGGGACTTGGCTTCGTGCCGCCACCAGACCTGAGTGTGCAAGAACAGCTTGGTCGTTACCCATACAGTTCCGGATCTTCTGAAATTTTCTCTGTAGGCATCTTGCCCTATCTGCAAAATGGCGATGTCTTTCCCTCTCTTACCTCGGTCCGGCATCCGGTCGGCGACATGGCGCACGACAAATCCGTTGTAGGAGCGGCGTCATGGTCAAGGACGGCGGCGCGTTGGCACGCGCAACCTCGATTGGTCCAAGGGCGGCAACGGGTTTAAAAGTTTCTGCAGATACGGCTGGTGGCATAACCTCGCTACGGCATCACGCGGCTCGGTGGCAATAACGATCATCTATCGACTCTATGGCGAGAGATGATTTCCCTCGTCGGCGTTGCAAGGTCATTCTCGTTGGGTGATGGGAGTCATCTTTTACACGAACAGGAGCTACCATGAAGATTGAAGTCCGCAGCCTTGCGATTGCGCTCGCAATTGCCGTTCCTATCGCAGTTACCACCACGGCCAAATCGTCTGCTGCGCCGATCAATGGCACGTCGATCAAGGCGGCAATAGCCGCCGTAAAGACGGACGTGCGCTATCGGGTGCGGCGGGATCGGGGCACACGCGGAGTGCAACGCACGCCGAATGATTATCCCTACCCTTCGTACTTGGACTATCCCACCTATAATTCGTACTGGCGCTATCCGACCTATAATTCATATTGGCGCTATCCGACCTATTACTACCCCGACTTCTCTTACGGCTGGGGTGACTACAACCGGTGGTGACGTCAAAGCTTGGCAGCGTGCGGCTCCCTCGAGCCGCCGCTCGCCAACATGTATTTGAGAGATTTTAGCGTTCCTCGGTGCGCACGTCGCCCTTGGTCACGAGCGGTAAAGTTCAGAGTGATCGCGATCTGTCCGCTTGGCCATTAGAAACTGACATCTACGCCTTTAGTACGCGCCCCAGTCACAAAGCTCAGTATCAGCCCACTACACGACTGAACAGGCAATCCAATGCCCGTCCTGAAGAACAGCCAGCATGAGCTGCTCGCTTATCCCGGCTACAACTGTGCAAGAAGATGGCGCCGCCGTCACGGAAAACCCGGACGGCTGGGTTTCGAGCGATCTTTCAGGTCGGGCCGCTGCGCCGTCCGGCTCGATGACAAGTTCTCTGCGAACTTTTCTGCGAAGATGAAGGCGAGCGGAACACCATTGCAAGCGAATTGAAGCTGCTGCGCACAATCTCCGCGGCCACTGCGATGATCATCTCCTCTTGCAGTCCGGGTTGAAGAGTGCCGGACGCTCGGACACCGATGGTGTACGCTTGGGCGATGGGTTTGTCATAATTTAAAGTTGGGCGCCGGGGAGACCATCAGCCAGCTTACCAAGCATTCAAATCTCTGGCGACGCGCCGCCACTGTTCATCAACCGCTGCGGCGGGCTCAAGATCGGAGTAATCGCTTTGCGCAGCACTTCCTCTCGCTACGGCGCCGGTGCCCAGGCCTTCCATTGGCTGACCGTCATGCTGGTTCTCGCCGCTTATGTGGTGAGCAAGGGCGACCCCGATTCGCTCTATTCCGCCGGCGCGGACGGGCTCCGCCGGATTCACGAGACGCTTGGGGTGCTCGTGTTCATTGTCGTCGTGCTGCGGCTGCTATGGCGGCTGATCGACAGCACGCCCATGAAGCAGCCGATGCCGCGATGGATGGCTGCGGCCGCAAAACTCGTCCAGTTCGCGCTTTATGCGCTCCTCACCGCGATTCCAATAACGGCGGTGCTTGGTACCTGGCTCTTGGGGATTCCCGTCACCCTTCCCGGATTCGACATAGCTCCCCAGATCGCGAAGGCGCATCGACTAGGGCAGCTGATCATGGAACTACACACCACCCTCGGCAACGCCATCCTCTGGGTTGCCGGCGTGCATGCAGCCGCGGCTCTCTTCCACCACTTCTATCTGCGCGACGAAGTATTTCAGTCGATGTCTCCGGGCGGATGAATGATTAGTCGTACTGAGTCAGACGGTCGCAGTCATTGAGGCTGAGAATCAAGTAATTGAGGAGATTCAATATTTGGCGCGCGGAGGGCCAGATGAATCTCGATCAGGGTGGAGATAGCGAAACGCGGTTTGGGGAGTATGTAGCCGGTCTTGGAAGCGTGATCGGCCACGTGGAGCGGACGAGACCGCTGCGCGACTATTGCACGGGCCTGATGCTGCCTGGGGAACGCAAGAGCGTTGAGCCGATGGCGGCGCGGACGGCTCCAGCGCGGACGGCGGCACAGCACCAGTCGTTGCTGCATTTTGTCGCCAACGCGGCTTGGTCGGACGAGGGCGTGCTGGCCAAGGTGCGCGAGATGGTGCTGCCGGCGACCGAGAAGAGCGGAACGATCGAGGCCTGGATCATCGATGACACCTCGTTCCCCAAGCAAGGCAAGCATTCGGTCGGCGTGCACCACCAATATTGCGGGCAGCTCGGCAAGCAGGCCAATTGCCAGGTCGCGGTGTCGCGGTGTCGCTGTCGGTTGCCAATCTTGCCGCCAGCCTTCCGGTGGCCTATCGGCTGTACCTGCCGGAAGCCTGGACGAAGGATCGTGCCCGGCGGAAGAAGGCAGGCGTGCCGAAGCAGATCAAGTTCAGGACCAAGCCGCAGATCGCGCTGGAGCAAATCCGCTGGGCCTGCGAGAGTGGTCTGCCACGCGGCGTCGCGTTGATGGATGCGGCCTACGGCAGGGACGCGCGGCTGCGTGCAGGCATGACGGAGTTGGGCGTACCTTACGTGGTCGGCATCGTGCCGACCATCTTGATGTGGGCCCCTGGCAGTGGCCCACGGCGGATGGACAGGCCGATGAACAACACCGGCCGCCGCGACGAGCCCGAACTGGTCTCGGCCAAAAAAGTGGCACTCGGTTTACCGAAGCAGGCCTGGCGC
This sequence comes from Bradyrhizobium sp. Ses1, assembly GCF_059512365.1. Taxonomy (NCBI): domain Bacteria; kingdom Pseudomonadati; phylum Pseudomonadota; class Alphaproteobacteria; order Hyphomicrobiales; family Nitrobacteraceae; genus Bradyrhizobium; species Bradyrhizobium sp. Ses1. The sequence continues at coordinate 49,938 of NZ_JCAMOQ010000035.1, read as the reverse complement.
ACGGTGACGTGGCGGGAAGGCTCGGCCGACCAGCTATCCTCGCGCTTCGCGCGTGTGCGTGTCCGCGTCGGGTACAACAAACTGATCCCCGAGAAGCTGTCGCCTGAGTGGCTGTTGATCGAATGGCCGGAGGGCGAAGCAGAGCCAACCAAATACTGGCTCTCCACGCTGCCGGAGAACGTCAGCTTCACGCAGCTCGTCGATCTGGCCAAGCTGCGCTGGCGCATCGAGCGCGACTATCAGGAACTCAAGCAGGAGGTCGGGCTCGGTCACTACGAAGGGCGCGGCTGGCGTGGCTTCCATCATCACGCCACCCTGTGCATCGCGGCGTACGGCTTTCTCATCGCCGAACAGGCGACGATTCACCCCTCAGGACCTCGTTCTGCCGCGCCAATCCAGGTCTCTCCCTTACCCGACAATTATCGACCCAGAGGATCTGCCCTTGCGGCCTGAACGCCACGTCCCGAACTCGATCGCAACCATGCGCGTGCGGCTGAGCCGGGCCCTCAGCAAAACGGTCATACGATGCCCTTGTTGCGGCGCCGTCGCAGCATCATGCACGCCCAGAAAAATCATAACGCAGTAAGATTAGTTCGAGCTACTGCCGCGAGGCGTTTTTCGTCTGAATCCGCCGAGAGTCCCGGCAGAATCACTCGGTCTCATGTCGCGCCGCCCTTCAAGGAACGGTAGTTCCTTGGGACGGCTTAACCCCACAAGCCCGCTATTAGTCTTCGATGGTGCAGCCTATGCCACCTTCTAGGCCGCGTGTGCGGTCTGCAATCTCGTCCAGCGCCGCCCGCAATGGGCCCCGCTTCTTGCCGCGGTCGGATGCGGAGAAGCCCTCCCATGCCGCGTGGCCTCGCAAATGGGGCGCGAGGGTCTCGAGGTGCGCTCCATTGCCGTTGCCGAGCGCCCGGCCAGGTCGGATGTTCGAGCAAGACCAACAATGCGGGATGGCTTTGCGACTCGCTTTCCAGTTCGTTGCGCTCGAATATGAGACTTTGACGTGCTGCCCCCGAAAAGCCGCTCGCGTCAGGCGGGGATTGGCTGCGACGCAGATTTCACCGTTCCTGTGGTTGAGGCTAACGGAAATCACGTTGCTCGTAGAAGGTTGAGACTCTCTTTCGCTCCTGCCAGCGTCGCGCCACTCTGCGGATCTTTATACCCGGCATCGATCAGCAGGCCTCGAAATGGTACGATTGCTTAACAGCGGAACGCGAACAGATCTGCGGATGAAATGGCAAGGATGACTTCATCGATGTCGAGTCTCCTCGAAGCATCTATCTGCTCTCTTACGTCCTTCGGGCAACCTGAGAAGGCAAAGCGCCAAACCAATTCGTTGGGAATTAGCCAAGCAAGTTCCGTCACAAGCTGCGGTTGGCGCTCGTCGTTGTCCGGCCGTAATTGCGAGCGAAGCGAAGCAATCCCGAGCCTCACCTGTGACTCCGGATTGCTTCGTGGCTTCGTTCCCGCAATGGCGCTCCATCACACCGGCCGGCCGCGCTCGATAATCTCGGCAGCACCTCTGGCGAGCAGCTCCATTCCCACTGCGCGGCCGAGTTCGCGCGGGCGGCTTGCTCGACCAACACGCGAGGCCTCGATGATCCGACCGCCCGCATGATCGAGCACGGATGCGGCGAGCTGCATCTCCGCGCCCGTGACTTCCGCAAATCCCGCGATCGGCGAGTTACAATGGCCATTGAGCACCCACAGCACCTCGCGCTCGGCGTCGGCGCACGCGTGGGTCGTCGCGTCGTCGATCGCTGACAGGATACGGCGCGTCTCGAAATCGCGCGCGGCGCATTCGACTGCGATTATCCCCTGCCCCACTGCCGGCAGCATCTCGGCAATCGAAAATTCGTACGCTATCCGGCTCGTAAGCCTGACGCGCTCAACGCCTGAGCGCGCCATGATCAACGCATCCGCAGGCCCCATCTCACCGCCATCTGGCAGCTTCTGCTTTGCGCCCTGGTCAAGCTTGCGCACGCGGCTGTCGGCGGCGCCGCGGAAATGGATGACCTCGATCTCCGGAAACAGCCGCCGCACATAGGCCGCGCGGCGGACGGAGTTGGTGCCGATCTCGAATCCCTTGCCACGCGTGCGTTTGAGCTCGTCGACCGAGGTGCCCGGCCGCAGCACCAGGACGTCGCCGGGCGGATCGCGCGAGAGCGTCGCGCCGATCACAAGCCCGGGCGTGTCCTCATTGCCCGGCACGTCCTTAAGCGAATGCATCGCGGCGTGGAGCCTTCCGCTAAGCACCGCCTCGCGAATCTGCGCCACGAAGGCCCCACCTTTGCCGCCATGCGGCAAGAGCTTGCCAACCTGGTCGATATCGCCCGTGGTCTCGAACTTGACGATTTCGACCTCGGTGCCGACGGCTTTCAGGCGTCGTGCGATCTCCTCAGTCTGGGTGATCGCCATTGCGCTTTTGCGCGTGCCGATCCGCAATCGATCCGATAGCATACGTATCCCATTCAAGGCCCGCGGGCCTCACTCCCGCAGGGCGCGGCGATCGCAGGCGGCCAGCACCGTGCCCCGGTGCCGACCCGGCTTTCCCCCGCCGAACTCTCCCGGGCACGATTCCGCATCGATAACGCGGCTGCGCGGCTCTAGAATCGGCTGTGCCATTCATCGAGCTCCCGCTAATCGGCCGCTGCTCGTCAGTTCTTTGCCAAAGATTTGAGGTGGCGGACAAATCCGAGCACATCGTCGGGCATCAGACGGCCGATCGCGCGGGTCGAATACACGGCCGTCACCACCCGGCCTTCGGGATTGAGGACGAAGCCAGTTGCCTGGAGACAGACGGGATCGTCATTGACGAAGGCGCCGGTGACTGCGGAAACCGCTCGCGCGTTGGCGCCGTAAGCGACCGGGAAATTGAGCTTGTGCTTTTCGACGAGCATCTCCGACTTTTCCCGATCGTCTACCGATACAGAGACGACCTTGAGGCGTTCCCCAGCGAATTTGTCCGCCGCTCTCGCAAAAGCGGCAAGCTGAGCATTGCAGTACGGACACCAGGAACCGCGGTGGAATAGGACCACACCGAACCAACCGGCGAGATCGGCAGGCAAATGGATTTCGCCGCCACCGACGCGAGCAAAGGTAAGAGAGGGAAAGACATCGCCATTTTGCAGCATCACAATTGCACTCCATGTTTGAACTATTTGGCGCTCAAGGCGCCGAATGATCTTTTATCGCTTCCTCTAGCGCCGGCTTCAAACCGAGCAAGCGCTCATCGACCGCAACCGGGTTCTCGCGATTGAGCGCGATCATCCGAGCCGGGACCCGGCCGCTACGGATCACCTCGGACGCCGATTTCGATGCCTTCTGCGATGGCGTCGGCAACGGCGGAGGCCGGTTGGCGCGTAAAGCCAAGTTCGGGCCCGGCCGGGTTTGACTTCATCATTTGCATATCCGTCTCGCCGGGATAGAGAGGACATGGATGCCCTCCCTTTTCAACTCGCGCCGCGGCGGTTCGCCGAAATAGGCAAGCCGAGCCTTTAGCGTGGCATAGGTCTCGTAGAACGGCGCGCCGACCGGCGCGATACCGGAGGAAACATTCACCATCATGGCGTCGCCGCTGTTGCGGATCACTAGCGGTGCCGCCCGCGTCAGCAGGATCGGTGCGGTCACGTCGATTAGGGCCTGCAGCTCGGGCTCCGTCCGTGTTCTCCCGACGACCGACCCGCACCGCGCTGGCGTTGTTCACAAGGACATCAAGGCCGGCGAGAGCGGCAAGAGCCTGTTCGAGCGTCGCGGCGCAGCCGTCGGCCGTCGCGACATCAGACGCTATGCCGTGCATCTCGGCGCTCCCGGGTTTGCATCGGTCGAATGACTTTGGCGACGACTTCCCTGCGGCGTCCGCTGATCGCCACTTTCGCTCCCTTCGCCAACCACTGGGATCTCAACCCTCCTCACGTACAGGACAACGTGGCTCTCACCGATTGATAGGTGCCGGACGGCCGCCCAATTCCACCAATACACCCGCAGTTGCCCGCAAGAACGGGAGTTACATCCAGGAACAAGGTAACTTCGCTGCCCCCCGAGAGCGCGACGACTTCAATTACGTCGTTGCTTTGCATCTCGAGTCTCCCGGCTTCTCAATCCGGCATCGCGTCTCGGTCGCCGCACTGGACGTTTCGGTACGACGATGCGTTGGAGAATGACTTTGCAAGGCCGGCGAGGGAAATCACCTTTCGCCATAGAGTCGATAGACGATGGTTATTGCCGCTCGCCGTGCCGCGTGATCCGGTTGCGAGGAATGCCACGCTTGAGGGCGCGGCCCTTCAAAGCGCTCGCGAAAAGTACTTCGACTATATTGCTGATGCTAGCCTTGACCGAAGCGAACCGATCGAAAGCGATGAGCAGGCCCGGGCCGAAATTGCCAGTGATCTTTCCGAAGCCCTGGACGATACCCTCCACAATCACACCGATAAGCTGAACAAGTTGAGAGAGCTCCATGTCTTTGGCCAGCTCAGCCACAACGAGAAGGGGAACCTGATCGCGCCTGGTTCTCTCGATGAATCCGGCAAGCCGGCCGAGTTCTCGATGATGGAACAGCAGATGCGTGCGATCTACGCCAATGCCGTCAAGCTTTTGGCGCGCTTCGGGGCAACGCTGGACAATGTCGTCGAGGAGACGCTCTATGTCCTCGATGTCGACGCCGCATTCGCCGCCGCGGGCAAGGCGCACAAGGAGGCCTACGGCGCGGCACGACCTCAGTGCGCCAGTAACCTGATCGGCGTGACGAGACTGGCCTTTCCTGAACAGCTCATCGAAATCACCTTCAAGGCTGCGCTGTCGGGGTAGAAGCGAAGCCGCGGTGATCTCCGCCACATCGGCGGAGCCAAAGTCGTTCCCCAAAGCCCTCGATCAATCGCGTAGCTTTTTGATCGACTTCACGCAGTGCGTCATGAATGCGTATATTCGTCCTGACTTGCGGATATCCGGATGGATCAGCAACCGCAGCTCATCGTTGACCGCTAGCTCCACTGCCTCAACACGTATAAGACCTGGTGTGACATCACCAAGCATGCGGCGGAGGTAACAGACGCCCAGACCCGCAACGATCGCGGCCGCGACGCCGACAAGCTGAATCCGTCCGGTAGGCGATGTTGTCGTGGTGTACACGTTCTTCAATGAATTTGGACGCTTCGAGGCCGGAGAGGGTCCCAGTGTAGGATACCCATTGGCAATCAAACAGCGCGCCAGTGCCGGGCCAGGAACGCAACAGAGTTGGAAAGGCAGACATAGGGCCGGGCTTCATGGTGCGGAAGATCACCTACTATAAGGATGCTCCGAATAAGGCGACCTATGAAGAATTTCGAAACCGGCGCTCGGCGGACTCCGCCTCTCTCCCGATGGCACGATCCCCCCACCCTCCATGGTAGAGGTCGACGCCGCGGCAAACGCTACCCCAGCCGTGCTACTCGAGTTGGGCGAACCCGATACTGTCGAAGCGCAGACTTCTGTCGATACTGCTTATGCGGACGCCATACCGCCTGCGAGATGGGCGGCGCCGAGCACGGACGCGGCACCCTGTCGCCGGAGCGGCTCCTATAGAGTTTAGGTCGAACGCGGATGACGGCGTTTCCGCCTCCCCTCCATCTCTGCCAAAGGCTGAGCCAAGGCCGACTGCGGAGGCTGAGGTGAGGTCGCTGCCGGATCAAACGCGCGCTGATCGGCCTATTTTGAATCCGAAGGCGCCTAACGCGACGACGGAAGACGCGCTTAGGCCATTGCCCACCCTTGTCGGCGACCGACGCCGGAGGCGACAACTACGCTAAAGCACACGACAAACCCACTGCGGTTTCAATCGCGGCCCGGCAACAAGCGCGCGTCAATCGCAGCCCTCCTCGCTTCGATTGATCAGGAGGTGGAAGCTGGTGCCGGGTCCTGAGCGCCGACGGCAGGCGCCCGGCGAGACAACGGGAGCTTCTGTCGCCGCGATTGAGGCGTTGTAGGGATCGATGCGACGCCTCCCCGCGAGATTTTCGCCAACAGCTCCGTCAGCGGCCCGCGCGCCGCGCCGCGTGCTGCTGTAGGGAGGACTGCCACCAGCCCCGCATGGCTCCTCGAAATCGACGTTTCTATTTACAGAGACCTCTAAGCCCGATCAGCGGGAAGCATATGTTTGTACTGCACCGTCTATTTTCCTGCACAACGTCGATGGCATCGATTCCATAGCCACAAGTCATTGGACCGTCGACTTTCGCCGTCCTATTTTTTGTTTGTTTGCGAGGAGATCGAAGGATGAAGGCGTACAAAAACCTCGAGGCGGTACCGCCGCTAACGCTTAGTGCCGGATCACGCATCAAGACGGCAAGCAGGGACTCGTTTCGGAACGAGTACTGGGACAACAAAGAGCCGGAACTCTACGCCGAGGTGGTGTCGGGCGAGCCATTATTCGCGTGCGCCGACAAATTCGACAGCGGTACCGGTTGTCGGTCTAGACCGCAGTCCCGCCTGCGCTTTCCTTCACCGATTTCGAGGGAGGAATGTAGAGAACCTCTTTGTTGTCGGTGCATCCGTCCTTACCCGATAAGCCGTTAGAGGCATGCGCGCGCGTCGACGACGACCTCAACAGTTAGGTTGCGCGGCTGCGCCACCGCTGATCCCGATCTAAAAAAGGATGTTCCAATGAAAGGCGGAGTGTTTATCGCGGTGCTCGTACTTACGGGAGTAACCACGAATCTCAGCTACGCACAGGACGCCGAGCATGGACAAACCATCTTCAAAGCTTGCGCAGCATGCCATGCGACGGATCATGCCAATCGCGTCGGGCCGGGCCTGGAAGGAATCATTGGCAGGAAGGCGGCCACGGCTCCTGGCTTCAGCTACAGTAGCGCGATGAAGCAGTCCGGCATTGTGTGGGATGCGAAGACCCTCGATGCGTATCTGGAATCGCCACAGAAGGTGGTTCCCGGAAATAGAATGGCCTACACAGGGCTGAAGAACCCGACGGACCGGACGGACCTCGTTACTTATCTTGCTACGTTGAAGTAGCGACTCGTTGAGCGAGGCGTCAGCAAGATGTCATCCATTTGGACGTTACGTCGCTACGCAGCTGCGGCCGACGCAGGCGACCGGACCCACCAGGCGATTTGACCTGACCTTTGAGTTTTCAATGCAGACCAAATCGGAATTCCGGTTTTGGAAGGCAGGAAGACAATGATCGGACAACTGACCAAGGCTGAACGTCGATACGCGCTATTGATCCTGCTCGCGCTCGCGCTGTGTGGATTGATATTTGGCATAGCAGGCAAGGACGATCCGCTCGGCATTCACGGCGCGCTCATCGGGGTCGCAGCGCTTGCCGGGATATTCAAAGTCATTTCGGTTTACTACGATCCTGAACCCGGCGACGAACGCCTCAACCGCTATTACGACGATCCGACGAGATTCGGCATTATTCTCGCGATGATATGGGCCGTGTTCGGCCTCTTTATAGGTGACTGGGTGGCGTGGCTCTTGGTGAAGCCCGACTTCACTTTTGATGCCGGTTGGGCCAGCTTCGGGCGGCTGCGTCCCGTTCACACCACCAGCGTGCTCTTCGGCTTCGGCGGCAACGCACTGATCGCCACATCCTACTACGTACTACAGCGGACCTCGCGCGCGCGCCTGCCCGATCAGCTCAGCCCGTGGTTCGTTCTGCTCGGCTACAATCTGTTCTGTGTGCTCGCCGTTACTGGCTACATGATGGGTATCACCCAGTCCAAGGAGTACGCGGAGCCAGAATGGTACGCGGATATCTGGCTGCTGGTGGTGTGGGTCGTATACTTCGCCATCTATCTGCGCACGCTCGCACGACGCAAGGAACCGCACATCTATGTGGCCAATTGGTACTACATGGCCTTCATCCTGGTGATCGCGATCCTGCACATCGTCAACAACCTCGCCGTCCCCGTCTCGTTCGGCAGCGCCAAGAGCTACTCGCTGTTCTCCGGAGTGCAGGATGCCATGACCGAATGGTGGTACGGTCACAATGCCGTCGCCTTCTTCCTCACCGCCGGCTTCCTCGGCATGATGTACTACTTCGTGCCGGTACGCGCCAGACGGCCGATTTATTCCTACCGGATGTCGATCATCAGCTTTTGGGGCATCACCTTCTTTTACATGTGGGCGGGCTCGCATCACCTGCACTACACGGCGTTACCGCAATGGGTGCAGACGCTGGGCATGACGTTCTCGCTAATGCTGCTGATTCCGTCGTGGGCGTCCGCCGCTAACGCGCTGCTGACGCTGAACGGCGCATGGGACAAGGTGCGGGACGATGCGACGCTGCGCTTCATGATGGTGGCGGCGGTGTTCTATGGTATCACCACCTTCGAAGGATCATTCCTCGCCATCCGACCCGTCAACTCGCTTTCCCACTACACCGACTGGACCGTCGGCCACGTCCATGCCGGCGCGCTCGGATGGGTGGCCATGATCACGTTCGGATCGATCTATGCCATCGTGCCGTGGCTCTGGAAACGCGACCGCATGTATTCGCCGCGGCTCGTCGAGGTGCATTTCTGGCTCGCCCTTGCCGGCGCCGTTGTTTACGTCTTCGCCATGTGGAATTCCGGCATCATCCAGGGGCTGATGTGGCGGACCTACAATGAGAGCGGCACCCTCGCTTATACTTTCGTCGACTCGCTGATTGCGATGCATCCCTACTACATCGCGCGCGCCATCGGCGGTCTGCTGTTCCTGATCGGCGCGATCGTTGGCGCCTACAACATCTGGATGACGATCAGAACCGGCATTCGCAAGGTGCATGAATCTGCAACCGACATGCCATCGCCGGTCCTCGGCGGGACCGTCCTTCAACCGGGAGAGTAAGCCGTGTTCGGACTGCACTATCGGCTCGAACGCAAAGCCATCGGCCTCACTCTCGGCATCATCCTTGTGGCCAGCATCGGCGGCCTCGTAGAAATCGCGCCGCTCTTCACCATCCACCAGACGGTGGAAGACGCGCCCGACATGCGCGTCTACACGCCGCTCGAACTGGCGGGCCGCAACATCTACATCCGCGAAGGCTGCTACGCCTGTCATTCCCAGATGATCCGCGCCCTGCGCGATGAGGTCGAACGCTACGGCCCCTACTCGCTCGCGGTTGAATCGAAATACGACCATCCGATGCTGTGGGGCTCGAAGCGCACGGGACCGGACCTCGCACGCATTGGCAGCAAATATTCCGACGAATGGCACGTCGCGCACCTCAACAACCCGCGCGATGTGCTTTCCGTTTCCGTCATGCCCGCCTATTCGTGGTTGCTGAAAACGACGCTGCGCACCGATGATCTCGGCGCGCACCTGAAGGCCCAGCGCGCCATCGGCGTGCCCTACACCGACGACATGATCGCGAATGCGAGCAAGGACGCCTACGGCCAGGCCGCGCCGGAATCACCCTACGCCGATGGCGTCACCCAACGCTACGGCAAGGCCACCAACGTCCGCGCGTTCGACGGCAGGCCTGGCGAACTCACCGAGATGGACGCCCTGGTCGCCTATCTCCAGGTGCTCGGCCACCTGACCGACGCGGCGCACAAATCCGTCGCAAAAGCTGCGAGGTGATCATGGATCTCGGACACGGTACGCTGGTGTGGTTCTCGAAGTCGTTCGGCTTGTTCTATCTGATCGCACTCTCGATCATCACCGTCGTCTACGCCTATTGGCCGTCGAACAAAAAGGCGTTTGATCGCGCCGCGAAGTCGGTCCTGCACAACGAGGATGGACCATGGCGGTAGAAGAACGCGACTACTACACCGGTTATCTCACGACCGGGCACGAGTGGAACGGCATCAAGGAATTGAACACACCCGTTCCGCGAGCGGTGTACTTTTTCCTGTTGATTGCTTTTGTCTTTTCGGTCGGCTACTGGGTGTTGATGCCCGCGTGGCCACTCGGCGTCAGCTACACCAAAGGACTGCTCGGCCTCGACCAACGCAACATCGTACAGGACTCGCTGAAGCGAGCGGCCTTCGGCCGCAGCGCATGGACTAAGCAGATCGAGGCCAAAAGCTTTCAGGAGATTCAAGCCGATCCTGCGCTGATGAACATCGTGCGTCAGACCGGCCGCACCGTGTTCGGCGACAATTGCGCCGCGTGCCATGGGCTCAACGCGCAGGGTGGCCACGGCTTCCCGAACCTGACCACCACCTCATGGCTGTGGGGCGGCGCTCCGGACGCCATTACCGAGACCATCCGCGTCGGCATCAACTCGCCGCATCCTGACAGCCGCACCTCGCAGATGCCGGCTTTCGGCCATGATCAGATTCTCCAGCCAGCTGATATCGACAAGGTGGTGGCCTTCGTGCGCTCGCTCTCCGATCCATCCACCGCTAAGACGGCAAAGCCCGGCGATGTGGACGCTGGCAAGGAGATATTCGCTGCCAATTGCGCCGCATGTCATGGCGAGGATGCTAAGGGCAACAGCGACGTGGGCGCACCGAACCTGACCGATAAGTTCTGGATCTACGGCGGCGACGTGCAGACGATCACGAACACGCTGTGGAATGGGCGGCAGGGCCACATGCCGTCATGGGAGGGCCGCCTGACACCGCTCGATCGCAAGATCCTGGCGCTCTACCTTTTCGATGAGAGGATGCCCGCCCCATGAGCAGCGCGGCGGCATCCCATGGTGGGTGGAAGGCGAAGTCCATCGTCTGGCTGTCGATCGGCATCGGACTGATCGTGTTTGCCGCCGCCAATGCGCATCTGCTTTACGTGGCTGTATCCTCACAGCCGGACTGCGTCGCTCATCTCTCGCACGGCGAAGGCAACGGCACCAAGAGCTTCAGCGCGGCGACCTCGTCGTGTTCATCTAAACCCTCCATGACAACCAAAGCGCAGGTGGAATGATCGACATGACCATGATCCCGACCGTCTTGCCTCCGCTTCCCACAAAAAACCGCTGGCATCGCTTACTTGTTCCCGCCGATGCCTTCACATGGCTTACGAAAGGCTGGCACGACCTGACCGTGCAGCCGATGACGAGCCTGAGCTACGGCCTGATGATCTTTCTCGCGTCCGTTGCGATTGTCGACGGCCTGTTTCGCCTAGAGTGGGATTACATCCTATTTCCTGCGTTCGCCGGCTTTATGGTGGTGGGCCCGATCCTCGCAATCGGCCTGTATGAAAAAAGCCGCCGCCTCGCCGCCGGCCTGCCCGTCAATCTCGCGAACATGATCTTCGTCAGGCCGCGATGCGGCGGACAGATCCTGTTCGTGGGCGTCCTGTTGTGCCTTTTGATGATCACATGGATGCGCGCGGCGGTGATCATCTACGCGTTGTTTTTCGGCCTGGTGCCGTTTACCGGCCTCGAGTATATCGCACCGATGCTATTCACCACGCCGGTCGGCTGGGCGATGCTCATTGTCGGAAGCGCCGTCGGCGGACTGTTCGCGGCCTTCTCGTTTGCCATCAGCGCGTTTTCAATTCCCATGATGTTCGACAAGCGCGTTGACGCCCTCACCGCCATGGGCTCGAGTATGGCGCTGGTCTGGAACAACCTGACCGTGATGCTGACCTGGGGTGCCATTGCGCTTGCACTGTTCCTGCTCTCCCTTGCCACTGGAATGCTGGGCCTGATCATCGTGTTTCCCCTGCTCGGGCACGGCACCTGGCACGCCTATAGCGCGATGGCGGTCGAAGCCGCAATATAACGACACGCCGCCGGCGGAATGCCGGCGAAGTGCAGAAACGGAGTGCCGATGAGTTGTTGTGCGCCCAGCGCTGAACTCGCTCTCGCGATGGCCGATCCCCACACCGCGAATGAGGAAGTGTTGCTCGCGAGCCGTATCATCGGCGACGGCGTCCGCCAGACTGACCTCTCGGTGCCGGGCATTCACTGCGGCGGCTGCATCCAGAAGGTCGAAGTGGCCCTCGGCGCGCTTCCCGGCGTGGAAAAAGCGCGGGTCAATCTCTCCTCCAAGCGGGTCGCAATTCGCTGGCAGGCGGACAAACCGCCCGCACCGTTCATCGAGACACTCAACAAAATCGGTTACGACGCATACCTTCACGATGCGGGCACGGACAAGACCGAGGAGACACTGAAAGAATTGATCCGCGCGCTTGCGGTGGCAGGTTTCGCCGCCAGCAACATCATGCTGCTGTCAGTGTCGGTATGGTCCGGCGCGGACGCCCCGATCCGCGACATGTTTCATTGGATCTCCGCGCTGATCGCTTTCCCCGCGCTGATCTATTCGGGCCGCGTATTCTTTTCTTCCGCTTGGCGCGCGTTGCGCCATGGCCAGACCAATATGGACGTTCCGATTTCCATCGGCGTGCTGCTTGCCTTGGGCATGAGCCTCTACGAAACGTTCCATCATGAAGCGCACGCCTATTTCGACGCCGCAATATCACTGTTGTTCTTTCTCCTGATCGGCCGCACGCTCGATCACATGATGCGCGAGCGCGCACGGACCGCTGTCCGAGGCTTGGCCCGCCTGTCCTCGCGGGGCGCGCTCGTGGTGCAGGACGACGGCACCCACGCCTATCTGCCGGTGAACGAGATCCGGCCGAATATGCACATCCTGCTGGCGGCGGGCGAGCGCGTGCCGGTCGATGCCCGCGTCGAAACAGGACAATCGGAGATCGACTGCTCGCTGGTCTCCGGCGAGAGCCTGCCGCAGCCGGTTGCACCGGGCGCGGCGCTGTCCGCGGGTACGCTGAACCTGACCGGCCCGCTCACCATCGTCGCGACGGCTGCCGCGAAAGATTCATTTCTCGCCGAAATGGTACGAATGATGGAAGCGGCCGAAGCCGGGCGCTCGGTCTACCGGCGCGTTGCGGACAGCGCCTCGCGGCTTTATGCGCCGGTCGTGCATGTCACCGCACTCCTGACATTCATCGGCTGGATGATCGTGGAAGGCGACCTGCATCGCGCGGCAACCATCGCCATCGCGGTGCTGATCATCACCTGCCCCTGCGCGCTCGGCCTTGCCGTGCCCATGGTGCAGGTCGTTGCCGCGCGGCATTTGTTCGAGAGCGGCGTCATAGTCAAGGACGGCGGCGCGTTGGAGCGCATCGCCAAAGTCGACACCGTAATCTTTGACAAGACTGGAACGCTGACCATGGATCGGCTCCGGCTCATGAATCGCAATGACATCGATCTCGCGGCGCTGGCGATCGCCGCTTCGATCGCGGCCCATTCACGTCATCCCTACTCGCGCGCGCTGGTCGCCGCGGGACGCGACAATGCCGTCACGCCTGTGGCGCTGAACGATCTTTCAGAGCAGCCGGGCGCTGGAATGCAGGCCACCATCGGCACGACGACCTACAGGCTGGGCCGGGCGGACTGGGCGCTGACGGCGGCAGCCGAACAGTCGGCCACCACCGGCGTTGTCCTCTCCGAGAACGGGCGGCTGCGCGCGACCTTCCGTTTCGATAGCGATCTTCGCCCGGACGTCCGCGAGGCCGTGCTTGCCATGTCCAATCAAGCATGCCGCGTCGAGATCATGTCTGGCGACCGAGACGAACCGGTACGCCATCTTGCATCGGACCTCGGACTTGCCTACCGCGCCGGCGTCTCGCCCGCGGACAAAGCGAAACACATCGCTGATCTGACGGAGGCAGGACACCGCGTGCTGATGGTCGGCGACGGTCTCAACGACGCGCCTGCCCTCGCCGCCGCCCATGCATCCATGGCTCCGGCCACCGCCGCCGATGTCGGACGCAATGCCGCCGACCTCGTCTTCCTGCACGACAGTCTTCTCGCCGTGGCGCAGGCCATTGCGGTTGCGCGCAATGCGCGGCAGCTCGTGCGCCAGAATCTCATCCTCGCCATCGGCTACAATGCCATTGCAGTGCCCATCGCGATCCTCGGCCATGTGACACCGCTGGTGGCGGCGGTGGCGATGTCGACCTCGTCACTGCTCGTGATCGCCAATGCCCTGCGACTGCAGGGCTGGCGCTCGCGCAAAGAGCCGCGCGGGCGCGCGCCCGCTGGCGATATCTCCGGCCGGGCACTTGCGATGGAGAAAGCCCGATGACAGATTATTTCTTCCTGATTCCCGTTGCGCTCGCGCTCGGCGCCATAGCGCTCGGCGCGTTCATGTGGTCGCTGCGAAGCGGCCAATATGACGATCTTGCGGGCGCCGCCGAACGAATCCTGTTCGAAAGTCGCGATGGGCCTGACAACACAGCGAGGGCGCACGGGGACAAGCCGAGTCACCGCAACTAGTTGTTCAGTCCCGATGTGAGGTGGATTGGATCGTATCTGAATCGCCCGGGATTGTCGGTCCAAGCTTTGCTGTTCGCTCATAGGGTGTGAAGCCCTGTAAGTCTTCAATCGGTTGGCGAAGTTGTAGGAAACGAGGAATGCCGCGAGGTGATCGCGGAGCTGGATCCTCTTAGTGATAGCGTCGGACGGTCGCCTCCTTGAGGGTGCGGTTCATTCGCTCGACCTGACCATTGCTCCGGGGAGAATTAGGCTGGCTCAGCCGATGTTCAATGCCATGGCTCCGGCAGGCGCGATCAAAGGGATGGCCACGCCATCTGGCGGTAGGTCCCTCGCCGGTTTCTGGGCAGTAGATCGGCGAACTGAATGCCGTCGTCGGTGAGCGCAGTGTGGATCTCATACGGCACCGCGTGAATATACCTAGTTCGGCCGCAACCACTACTCGGTCGGCCGCAACTGGATATTTGTTCAGCGTCTTCAATCGAAGGCAACGAAGATCGAACCGATCAAGAGCCAGATCAGGTGAGCACGGAAGGGCCCTTCACCCGCAGGCTGGATGTCTACGCGAGATGGCATTGCCCCGCTGTGCCGAAGCCGAGCTGATATGGGCCTGAGGCTTTTGGACGTGGCAGGCGACCCGCCAGCGCCCTACAGCACCCCGATGATGTAAGGCTACGCGTGGCGACTGCAACAGCGTCATGGCCGGGCTTGTTCCCACCATCCACGACTTCGCGTCACTTCAGCAACGGCGGCTGGATGCCCGCGACAAGCTCGGGCATGAGGAGGCGGGACCGGAGCCTGTGATTTGGACCAAGGCGCCCGCACCTTGTGCTTCAGCCTTGCCAACATTGTCTCTGTTTGAGGCAGGGGCAGATACGCGGCGGAGTTTGTCCAGCGCACTCGTCCAGTCGCGAACGCGAGCGACCTTGATAAAGGCGTCAAGCGCCGGCGAATACTGCCTCCCCGCCACGGCCAAAAGCTGCACCTCGCGCCGGACAGGGTCGCCTTCAATTGGAATAGCGGCGAGCGACGGCAGCCTGGGAGCGTGCTCTGGCGCCAGGATGGCTCCAAAACCAGCGGATGCCATTTGCTGAAGATGCCTTTCCTGGGCGCTCCTGTGCACAACTTTAGGGCCTGGATGGTCGACAAAACAAGCCTGCTTGAATCGGCCTGCGACGTCGCATCCGACCCTTTCGAGAAATACCGCCTCATGCAAGTCTTGGAGCGGGATAACGGTTTGCCTCGCCATCGGATGTTTCCGCGACAGGACGAGCACGTATCGCTCCTCGAACAGTGGCCAGCGATCGATACGCTCAGGTAGCTCCACGGCGTCACCGACGAGCGCGGCATTGATCTCGCCATCCAAAAGCATCGCAACGAGCCCGTTGGCATCCGCCTCCCGCAGATCGAGTCGAAGGTCAGGGATGATCCTGGCGAGCTCCAACAGCAATTCCGTGATGAGTGCGGCGGAGACCGACGGCACCAGCCCGATCTTAAGCGGAGCTATTGTCTTCTTTTGATAGCCTCGCGCCTGAAGCCGCACCGCCTCCGCGGCGGCAAATATTTTTTCCAGCGTGGGCAAAATCATCTTGCCCAGCTCGGTCAGCTGGGTGAGGTGACGTTCACGGTGAATCAACGTGCCACCGAGTTCTTCCTCCAGCTTTTGTATGGCCTTTGTCAGCGCCGGCTGCGTCACATTGCATTGCTTCGCAGCCTGCGTAAAATTGAGCGTCTTTGCTAGGGCTAAGAAATATCGCACCTGATAAAGCTGCAGCCGCATACTCATACTCGAAAGTTTTGCTATGGTTCGGACTCTTTCCAGGTTCGTTGCCATTGTAGGCAGGGCGATGGTCAAGCGGTTTGTCGCGGAGCTTCCGCGGAAACAGATATTGCCTGCCGGCTCGGAATTGTCGACCCGCGCCTTGCGAAAATGTTTCTGATCTTGCGGTAAAGTGTTCTGACCGATGTTGATTCCTTTTAACGTCGCGGTTGCGTAGAAAATCGTAGCCGCGAGACCCGCGATAATTATCGTCGTGTCCCCAAGACTAGGACAAGCTCAATCCGAGGGTCCGAAACACATGTCCGATCGTCCAAATCATGCGTTGCCACGCTTGGTGTCCTTGACGGTCACCTCGGCGCCATTAGGCGATGCAGTTGACGCTGGGAATATGGCGCGCATTCTTGTTCTCTGTGACGCTGCTGTGCCTGATGTTGTTGCGCGGACTAGAGATAGAGCGGCGGCTCGATCGCGGCGTTAAGCGCAGTTCTTGTTACGGCGTTCTCATTCTTGCATAGTTTGTTGAGCGAGTATTTCATGGGGCTTGCATCTGTAGCGTGTCCCACGCCTCAGTGATCTGGACCACCGGGTCGCAGCTTGTTCACGGCTGGCTCACTCGCCGTGATCCGCCATGTCAAGGTGCATGGCACGCGGCATCGGCCTTGGCTCGCTAGACTGTTGGCCCGGCGACCCACCAAGGTCGTTGCCATCGCGCTCGTCAACAAACTCGCCAGAACCGCTTGGGCTATGATGGCCAAGAACGAACGATACAACGCACCCGCCGCTCGTGGCGTGATCGAGACGAGATGCACCGGACACCCAGCGTGACGTAACGGTTGGGAGGGCGAACAGCACTTAATGCAGTGCCAGTCGATCCGGCGATCAGGACGACTCACATGGGCCACGGCATTTTCGAATGCGTGCTGTTGATCGGGACTTGATCCGCGTAGGGCATTATGGCCAGCGGTTATGTGCAGCGCGCAAACAGGCCGAACACATGCCTGCTGCGTGCAATGCTGTAAAATGAAGATTCTCCTTGCCCACCCGGAGCGGTCCACACATGGCCAGCTGCAGGATGTTCAGTTTACATCGCCTGACTTGACTGTGCAGGCAGGGTGAACTGAAAAGTCGCGCCCTGAGGTTGGGCGGCGGTAGCCCATAGTCGTCCCCCATGCGCTTCAACGATGGTGCGGCAGATCGATAGACCCATCCCCAAGCCGCCGGGCTTTGTCGTGTTGAAGGCGTCAAAGATGTGCTCGAGACCCGGTGAACTCAGACCTGGACCCGAATCCCGCACTACGACGAGCACGCCGTCCGGCTCGACCTTACCAGTGGTGATCACTAACTCTCGCGACCGCTCGCTGACCGAGCTTAATGCTTCAATAGCGTTGATGATCAGGTTCATGATCACTTGTTGCAGCTGAACCCGATCTCCTTGAATGAGCGGCAAGCCCTCCACGAGGTGTGACTGCACCGAAATGCCATTCTTCACGACCTCGCCACGGGTCAGGGCGATGACCTCGAGGATTGCTCCGTTGATGTCCACGTCTTCTTTCCGGAGAGGTGCCTTTTTGAAAAGCGCGCGCATGCGGCCGATGACCTCGCTGACGCGATTGCCGTTTGCAAAAATCCGGTCGAGAGCCTGCCGAGCCTTCTCCAGATCTGCCGGTTCTTTGCTCAGCCAGTGCAACGCCGCAGAGGCATTGTTGAGCGTCGCCCCAATCGGCTGGTTGACTTCATGGGCAATCGAAGCCGAGAGCTGCCCCATTGTTGCGACTCGATTCGCGTGCACGAGCTCCATCTGCACCTCGCCGTAACGCCGCTCGCTTTCGCGAATTTCCTTCTCCGCCCGCTTGCGCTCGGTTAAGTCGACCACGAAGGCCACGCCCTGGTCGTGTCGCCCGCCGAACGTCGCTGCCCCGACCAGCACCGGCACGCGGCCGCCGCTTTTCAGGAAGTACTCCTTCTCGTAGGGTTGCGTGGTTCCGGTCGCCTCCAGATCCGCCACACGTCGGTCGTCGGCATCTCGCCATTCGGCGGGCGTCAGATCCCGCCAGCGCAGTCGACCGGAGACGAGATCGTCGCGGCCGTATCCGACGATGCGGAGAAACGCTTCGTTGGCATCGATGATTCGACCGTCCGGATCCCAGACGAAGATGCCGATGATGTTAGCATCCACTAGCCGTCGGATCCTGGCCTCCCGCTCAGCTAGATCGCGGTACAGGCTGGCGTTCTCTATTGAGATAGCCGCCTGGGAAGCGAGCAGTGTGAGGACTACCATTCGAGCAGGAGTAAACGCGGCAGTCGTAAGGTTGTTCTCCAAGTACAGCATCCCGATCAACCTGGTCTGCTTAAGTATCGGCAGGCAGAGCACTGACCGTGAGCGGTGGTCGCGAATATAGCCATCCTCTGAAAACGCGCTCTGACTGGACGCATCGTGCAGGAGAACGCTTTCTTTTGTCCGAAGGACGTAGCGAAACACAGACTTCGGTAGATCTGCGGCCGTGACGCGTGCCTGTTTCAGGACCACGTTCACGTTGTCACTGCTGGTTGTGGCCTCCGCTTCAATTTGATATTTGTCGCCTCGCGGAAGGATCAAGAGACCTCGATCGGCGCCCGCGTGTTCGATTGCCGAACTCATGAGCGTGTTGATTAACTTCTCGAAAACGATCTCGCCTGACACGGCTTCCGAGACTCTGATTACGGTAGCCAAATCGAGCTGCTCGTTGGGTGCCACTATTGTCGCGGTGGAATCCGGGATCGACTTGTCCACCTTGAGGTGCGGATAAAGCTCCTCGAGTTGGCGAACCTTTCCGTCGGCTCCCCAGCGCAGGTAGCAGGCCCGCGCGGCCCGCAAATAGGTCGCCGCGATCTTCTCGTAACCGCGCTCTGCGTAGAAACGCCCGGCAATCTCGTTGGCAATTGCCTGGTTGTGCACGAACCCGTATTTGTGAGCGTCGCGGATGGCCTTGTCGTACAGCTCCTGAGCGTTCAGTAGCCGGCCCTCAATGCGGGCGATCTCGGCACCGACCAAGGCAGCGCAGTCTTCGAAGGTTTCGGGGTTGACCTCCGCCCACATTTGGAGCTGCCGGTGTTGGTCCAGCACAAAATCGAAATGCGTCGGTCTCTGCTCCGGTGTGGCGTGATCCCAGACCGCCGCGTGCGCCAGCGCGCCATAAAATCGATACACCGCTGACTCGAACATTGCCGCCGACGTCCAAAGCAGCGGTTCCGCGTGCAGCGAGGCGTCGACCGCCGACGCAAGGTCCCCGGCAAAAAAGTGCGCCTGCAGCTTTCGCGTCCAGTAATAGAACTCGGCGAGCACCAGATCGGGGCTGTTGGCCAAGCGGCGTTCGGTATCGAGTTCGCTGTATCCCTCATGATCCAGGCACCCGAACGTCGCAGTCAGCCCGCGCAAGGTCAGAATCAAACCGAGTTGTGCTCCGCAGCGCTCGACGAGCGGGCCGAAACCCACCCGCCTAGCAAATGCCAGGCCGTTCTCGCATTCCTTTTGCACTTCCGCGAGTGGATCCCCGGCGGCCAGGCAAACCGTGACGGTCAGTAGCTCGCACTCGGCTGTCAGATACTCGATCGAGAAGATGAGCTGGTGATTACGTTCCCAAGTCTCTTCTGCAAGAAGGGCTCTGCCGGCCCTGAGATACTTGAGCGCCGAGTCGTATGCCGTCGAGAGTTTCGCGCGCCGGCCTGCGATCAGATTCAGTTCTGCGACGCGCTCACGATCCTCGACAGAGGTGATGAGATGGGAGCCCCGGTTGAGTTGATTGACGATCTCAAATATCGCCTCTTCACGTTTTTCAGCGGGCGTGTGCACGGCGAGGAGCACTCCGATGTGCAGGTGAGCCTCGGCACGCAGCTCCTTCGGGATCATCGAGTAGGCGGCTTCCTGCACGCGGTCGTGCAGGAAGCCGTAGGAATTGTCCGCACGGAAGATGAGGCCCGATCGCACGGCTTCCCAGAGATGGGCGTGCAGGTCCTCGACCGAGCCCTGATACCCAATCCGCAGCATCTCAAACTCTGCACTGTTGCCCATGCAGGCGAACTGCTGGAGTACCTTCTGGGTTTCTGGCGGAAGGCGCTTCAACTTCTCGACCATCAGCTCTACAACATTGTCCGTGAAGCCTTTGGCACGAATGCGGAGCAGGTCCCATACCCAACGCCGCGCGCGGTAATCGAATGTCAGCAGGCGATCGTCCGCCAGAGTAGAAATGAACTGGATTGCGAAGAACGGGTTGCCCGTGGTCTTTTCGTGAATCAAGTCTGCCAGTGGGGCGGCGCGCTCCAATTGGCAATGAAGCGAGTCCGCAAGCAGTTTACCCAGATCGTCGCGACTGAGTGGTGTGAGAACGATGTCCTGCACTGCCGCTCCGGCCTGACGGATCGCTTCTAGCTTACGTACCAGCGGGTGGGTGGCATTGATCTCGTTGTCCCGATACGCACCAATGAGCAGTAAGTGCTGCAAATCGTTGCGGGTCAACAGATCTTCAAGAAGGTCGAGTGTGGCGGCATCCAGCCATTGCATGTCATCAAGGAAGAGCGCGAGCGGGTGTTCACGTC
Source organism: Bradyrhizobium sp. Ses1 (assembly GCF_059512365.1). Lineage (NCBI taxonomy): Bacteria > Pseudomonadati > Pseudomonadota > Alphaproteobacteria > Hyphomicrobiales > Nitrobacteraceae > Bradyrhizobium > Bradyrhizobium sp. Ses1. The sequence continues at coordinate 29,419 of NZ_JCAMOQ010000035.1, read as the reverse complement.
GCGCAAATACGCCGATGAACCGTCGAACCACAATCTGAAAACGTCTCTGCGCTTCCTGCGGCGGCAATTCGGACACCGGCGGCTGCTCGCCAATGACATGCCTCAGTTCCGGAACGAGATCGACGAGGAGCAGTCCGTTCGGACCCAGCGCCTCACGAAGTGCGTCCCGCCATTTGCGCACGTCTTCCTCGTTCTGGCTGAGGAGCCGCCGGATGAGGCTCTGAAACGCCTGGGCCAGCGAGGCATGCGGAATGTCGCGCTTGTACTGGTCGGATTTGCCCGACGCAAACAAGCCGCGTGGCGGCACGAGCGGTTTGTGGAGCTCATTGACGACTGCGGATTTGCCGATGCCGGAGTATCCGGAGACCAGCACCAGTTCCGCTCGGCCACCGCCAACGATGCGGTCGAAGGCGGTGAGCAGAGTGTCAACCTCGCGGTCCCTTCCGTACAGCTTCTCGGGAATCATGAGGCGATCCGGGGTGTCGCGAGAGCCAGGAGTGAAATCATCGATCCACCCCTGGGACTCCCATTGGGACAGGCAGCGCCGAAGATCGCCTTCAACTCCCACCGCTGTCTGATACCTCTCCTCCGCCGTCTTGGAGAGCAACTTCATCGTGATCGCGGAGACCGAAGCCGGGACGGTTTCCACCCGCTCTCTGGGTGCGGCTGGTTGTTTCGCGATGTGACAGTGCACCCATTCCATCGGCTCGGAGGCCGTGAATGGAAGACTGCCGGTCAGCATTTCGTAAAACGTCACTCCAAGCGAGTAAAGGTCGCTCCGAGAATCGATGGAACGGTTCATTCGTCCCGTCTGCTCGGGTGCCATGTAGGCGAGCGTTCCCGCGATGAACTCGGGAGGTTCGGGCGACTGGCGCTCGCGCGGAAGTCGGGACGCAATCCCGAATCCGGTGAGCCATGCGTTGCCGGAGTCGTCGACGAGGACATTCGCAGGCTTGATATCCTTATGTATGAGGCCCTGCTGATGGACTTGACCGAGTGTTCTTGCCAACCCAATGGCATTACGAAGGAAGCGAGTCAGGTCGAGCGGTTGCCCCTGGTCACGCTCAAGAATCCGATCCAGCGGCTGACCGCCGGGGTCCTTGAGTAAGAGGATCGTCCGCCCTTCGTGACGAGTAATGGCCAGAGGCTTGGCAGCCCACGCGGGATCGAGTTCGGCTGCGAACGAGTATTCGTGCATGAGCCGCCTGATACTGTGAGGCGGCGCCTGTTCAAAGAGTGCGATCGCCAGGACTGGCGAGGGGTCGTCGTGCTTTCGGCCGCGGTAAAGGGCAAAGTCCGCGCTTTCCCGCAGGGGCACCAGCACGTACCCCGAGAGCCCCGGGATAGGTGACATTCTTGTTGCCACAGCATCACCAGTTCAGCAAGCTGCCTAACCTTCACGCAGCGCTATCATAGCGCTACCCGGCTCTCGCGCGCATGCGTCAATCAGGCGGTCTTCGTCGTATGCGTACGATGCGCAATACGCCGGATCAACAGATATCGCTGACCGATCCGGATGCCCGTTCGATGGCCACCAGCGGACGCGGATCGGGTGTCGTCGGCTATAATGTCCAGGTCGCGGTGGACACCGCGACACCATCTGATTGTTACGCACGAGGTCATAAACGTCGGCCGACAACGGCCGCGCGCCGATCCTATCCGTTTGCACACAACCAAGACCCGGAACGGACATATCGGGATCACCGCTTCCAGAGAGGAAAAAAGGCGCTTAGTGCCAGGCGGGAGATCGTAAATCAGACGCCGGCCGCCGCCTTCATTTCACCCGCGAGTTCATCGTAGCAGACCGTCCACGCCTCACGAACGGCGGGCGTGAGATCCTCTCCAAGCGCCTGTTCGAGGGTCCAGAGCAACGCTTCCCGCACCGCGTCATAGTCCGCGAGCTTAACCCCGTACTCGACATGGCGGAGGGCAAGGTCATGGATCGCGGGCGAAAGGTGATCCAGCGCGGGTAGATTGTAGACGACCATAGCGAGCATGGTCATTAGCTTGACGCCCTGAATACGCATGTTGTTTCTGAATAGCGGCCGGAAATTCGGATTGGTGGCGAATAGCCGCTCGTAGAACAACGCCCCGGCGACCTCAGGCATCGCCGCGAGCCGGGCGAAGGTGGTCTGAACAAGCTCCTGCTGCACAGCATCCACGATGTCATTTCCTTTGCGCGCGGGCGCGGCTCACTCGGCTGCGCGCGACACATGATAGCAATCGGATGCGACAGCTCAGGCGCATAGAAGCGTCGTGCAACCTGATGCATCTCATTGGCGCGCGATTTCCGTGGGTCATTCACACGGAAGCAGTTGCGATGTCGCCTCATTTAGCGCCAAGCAACGTCTCATTTAGCGCCAAGCGGGAGATCGCCCCGAGCAATTCACGATGTGTCCTTTCCTGTCGTGCGCTGGCCATTCACTCGTCCTTGCGATGCCGCACGCAGCATGGTGGGCGGGCTACCGAACTCGCTTGCGAACGCGCGATAAAACGTCGCCATACTGTTGAACCCCCAGCCAAAAGCTATATCGATCACCGATCGGCCGGTTCCCGTCGCGTCGGCGACGGCGTCGCGGCACCGGAGCAGTCGCTCGCGCGAAACGTATCGGGCGAAACTGACATTGTTTGCCTCGAACAGGCGATGCAACTGGCGCGCCGAGATGCCGAGTGCGGCCGCGGCGCTGGCGGCGGTCAGGGAAGGATCGGCGAGATGCAGGTCGACGTAACGCTTGGCGGCCGCGAGCCGCGCCGATTGTAGCGAATCCCGCCCCCGATTGATGCCTTCGTTGGAGATGTTACAGCTCAGTGCCACGAGACCGCAGAGATTGCGCAGCACGGCTTCACCGTGTTCGTTGGAGAGCAGCGGGGCTTGCGCCTTCGCCGCATCAATAGCTGCGCCGAGCAGCGAGCCGAGCGGCGAGGCACCGGCCAACCGAAACGGGCGTTCCAGTCGGCCCCCGGTTATAATCGGCGAGAGTGCAGCCCGCGGGATGATCAGCATGTCGAACGACGCTGGGCCTTTCCATTCCGCGTTGAATTGCCATTCGGTCGAGCTTATGCAGAAATCACCCGGCTCATGAATCAGGTCGACTGGCGTGCTGCGTGCCGCGGCCCTCCAGATGACCGGCGCGCGAAATCGGCGGACGAAGAACGCTTCGATCTTGTCCCTGGCAACGTCGGCCGCCGTCCGTTGGACCCTCTCAAGTCCCGAACTTATCTCCAGCAGCGCAAATTCGCCTGCAATCGATCCATTCGCTTCCGCGCGAAAGGCAGCGGGATCCGGAATCTCGCCCGGCGTGATGCTATGGGCCTGCTTCGCGAAATAGTCGCACCAGAACCTCACGCGGTCGCGCGGCGCAATATGGTCCGTGGAAAAATGGACTTGCATGACCATCCCGTGGGCCGACCAAATGCCTTGGAAACCTAACCTTAGACCGGTTACATGGGCAAAGCGAGGGTGCCAGACTTTGGGGCTGCCACTTTTTAAAGCGGATGTGGAGAGTTCCTTTGCGTCTCGATTCCAGCGGGCGAGCTGATCACCGCACCCGCCTCTCCGCGGCCTTAACTGAACAACAACCGAATGGCGATCGGCGCAAAATGAGACATCGTGCGGCGCACGGTGAGACGACGGTAGTGACCTGCGAGACTATGCTTACTCAAATTCGAGTGTAAGGCCGAATAGATCCTATGAACAATGTGAGTACGCAAAGGAGGTTGAAAATGGCAACCAACGCAACGAGCACGATGATTTTGGATGGCGACTTCGACAAAATCGACTTCCGAGGAGAAGTCGTCGACGGGCACCTCGTCACAAAAGGAATTCTTGCAGACCAAGCGGCAATGGATTCTATCCCAGTAGGGATATACGTTCTCGAAAAGGATGCCACTGTCGTCAAGTGCAACAAAGCTGCAATCGCGGGTTGGGGACGCACGCCGTCTCTGGGAACCTCGGAAAAGTATTGCGGGTCACACCTTCTGCGTTACCCTTCAGGAGAAGTGATGCCGCACGAAGTTGCACCACCATCCGTGGTGATCAACAACGGCGCCACCGTTCGCAACGCCGATGTGATTTGCGAGCATCCGAACGGCAATCGTCTTCTGGCGCTCGTTAATGTCTTTCCAATTCGTGACAACGAGGACGAGGTGATCGGAGCCGTCAACATTTTCCGTCACAATACCAGCAAGACTGTCCCTGGCTTACTCTCCGAGTCTGCAAATAATTCCGATTCCGAGATCGGTGAGGGGGAGGAGCAGTGAGGCTCCCTTCGCCGCTTCTGGTTCCGTAGTTCTTCATAGGGACCTTCTCGGCATGTGGCGTACCAGAAGCTCAATGTTTGTCCGCCGCACCCGGCTGACCGCGTTTTCGGGCCCTGGAAATTACAAGTACGCTAACTAGGGCGCGCGGTGCTTTTGCGCGCGCCATACATTTGCGATGGAGCTAGCTGTGCGATCGAACGAGCGACGTGAACGGGAGCGTGAGATGCGTGACGCTGGGCGGCTGCCCCCAGGACAGTCGCTGACGCTCAAGTGGCCGGTGCTGCATGTGGGCTCGGTGCCGCTCTTTCGTCCCAGGACGTGGGATTTTCGCGTATTCGGCCTGGTAGAGGAGCAGCTGCGGCTTTCGTGGGAAGAGCTCTCCAATCTGCCGCAGAGCGAGGTATTTTTGGACATGCACTGCGTCAACGGCTGGAGCCGGTTCGACAACCATTGGGGAGGATTGCTCGCCACAGAATTGATGAAGCGAGTGAAGTTGCGGCCAGAGGCGCGGCATGTGATGGTCCATGGCGAGAACAACTACACGGCAAACCTGCCACTCTCGGATTTTCTGCGCCCGACGACGATTTTCGCGCTGCGGCATAACGGCGAACCGCTTACTGCTGAGCATGGCTACCCGCTGCGCCTCGTGGCACCAAACCTCTATGCGTATAAGAGCGTGAAGTGGGTGCGCGGGATCGAGTTATTGGATCGCGAATCGCCGGGCTTATGGGAATTTAACGGATATCACGTCTACGGCGACCCGTTCAAAGAGCAGCGATCTTCGAGCTGAACATCGGGACGCTGGAGATATGGGTCGCTCTCAAGTACGGCTGCTCGAAGCCAATCGTTAGACTATTTCACCTACAGGTACGACTTCATCAGAACAACAACATAAGGATGAACGAGTGCATAAAGGTCAGTCCGGGCATCGCTAGACCGGTTCATTCGTCCTGTCTGCTTAGGTGCCGTCCAATTAAGCTGAGGATCACCTGCTGCAGGTGAACTCGATCCCTTGAACGGACGGCAAGCCGCCCGCGAGTACCGTCTGCACCGAAATGCCATTTTTCTTGACTTCGCCATGGGTCACGGCGACGACCTCGAGGATTGCTCCGGCGCAAATTGTTCCAAATATCTCGCCGTCAGGCCGCGAGAGCCAGATAAGAAATCATCCCCAGTTCCACATGTCCGATTTCCAGTCGTCCTAGCCCATTTGCCGTTTTTGCGCTCGATTGCTTGATCATTATTGCTGAAATTCGAATTTGCTTGCGGCGCTCGTGGAGCCTAGCGAAGGCAGATGCGATTTCCAGCTGTCCGAAGGCGGTATAGTTCACGATCGTCGGCCCGAGCGCAAACCACAATATGACCGAACTCCTGGTCGCGCGCCGGCAGGTGATTGAGCGGTCATGACGGATCTTCATCCGATTTGGCGCGCTGCAGAGCCGATTCGACGCATCCGAGCAGAACCTCCTCGTCGATGGGTTTGGTCAGGTAGCCAACGACGCCATGACCTAGAGCCCAAGCTCGCGTGCGGTCATCGGGGTAAGCGGTGATCAGAATTGTTGGTATGTTATAGCCAGATCCTGCCAAGTTGCTATGCAACTCAGTCCCAGTCATGCCCGGCATGTGGACATCAACGATCAAACAGGACGTATGGCGTACGTTGGGAGACGCCAAAAAATCCACTGCGGACGAAAAGGCCTCAATCGTGAAACCCATTGCTCGCATGAGATCCGCTAACGCCGCGCGAAACTGCTCATCATCATCGATGATCGAAATTTGACTCTTGCTGGGCATATCCCGCATCTCGCGTTCCGCGTCCATTTCAAGAAGCACACTGCGCGGCTATCCAATCATCGCGCGGCGGACCGCATCCCCAGCAGTGAAAGTGTAACGACAAGGGCCTCGACTTGGCGATTATATTGTGGACGGGCGATGCCACACTTCGGAATAATCGATGCTATACTCTGGAACAATCAATGCAGAACTTCTGAATAGTTCAGCCCGGTTTGGGCCACGTCCGAACGCGTACGCTGATGCCACGTCGATGCGCTTGACGCGGCCGCAGCACCCTTTCGGCAGCCGATTAAAAGCATGAATTGGCTTACGCAAACAAGAACGTCTTTGCGGATGGAGCCACGTGCCATCATGAAGCGATTAGGAGCGCGGCGACTTTATGCCAAGCGCCTCCGCCATTTTCACAAGCTCAGCCAGCGATTGCGCACCCATCTTCTGCATCACGTGGCTGCGGTGCGCCTTCACAGTGATCTCAGCTACGTCTAGCTGGAAAGCGATCTGCTTGTTCCTCAAGCCGGTAGTCACGAGAGCCAGCACCTCTCGCTCGCGCCGGCTCAAACGCTCGAGACGCGATTTCAGCTCCGTGAGCCGCTGCTCGGCTTTCCGCCGCGTTCGATCGCGCTCCAGCGCGATCGTCACTGCATCCAGCATATCTTGATCGCGGAACGGCTTGGTCAGAAAATCCACAGCTCCTGCCTTCATCGCCTTGACCGACATCGGAATGTCGCCGTGGCCGGTCATGAAGATGATGGGAATGGAAGCGTTCACTTTCGACAGCTCGGCTTGAAAAGCGAGACCGCCCAAGCCGGGCAATCTGACGTCAAGCACGAGGCAGCTCGCCACCTCGCGTAACAACTCGCCTTCGAGTAGCTCTGCGGCCGACCCAAACAATTTGACTTTGTAGCCGACCGAGTTGAACAGATCTCCGAGAGAGTCGCGGAAGTCCTTGTCATCGTCAACGATGACGATAGTTGGTGCCTCGGCTACGGCACGCTTTTGATTAGAATGCTGCGCCACGAGATACTCTTCCGATACGCGCCGACTTGCAGTGTAAAAATATCACCTTCACGAGGGCCATTCAACGCACAACGCCTCCCGAGAGTTCCAGTGTAGAACGCCATCGTTCGTGGCCACGAGAAGTTCACCAGGTCGATGGTCATCAGGACCCTTGGTGTAAGCCGACCGATGAAATGTCAGCTCAACTCACGCTCCGTTAGCAGCGACAGATTGCGGAACGCCCCTCGCATCGCTCTGTGGCCGTTGGGCAAGGGTGTTCCCCTTGCGCCGCTTCAGCCTTCAGTCGCTTTGCTGAACTCCCGCTCCGGGCTTTCCGCTTCCTGTTCGCCAAGAGTCTTCCAGCTCGCGGAGCCAAGATGGCAAAGCAGTCTTGGCCGGTTGCCGATGGGCTATGGGGAGCATCGAGTACGGCCAGATCTCCGATTTGCTGCGTGTTAACTGGTTCGGCGTCTTCAGACGAAATGATCCGTTTAAGTGCGATACCGTGCTCGCCGCTACGGTCGCGAGAACGGATGCTGCCAGGGCCATCACTCGTAGACGCATGTCTTCCTCAGGCTCGTGAGCTGCTTTCTAGCGGCACCGAAAGCCCGATCATCCTTATCGCAATGTGAGGCCGAGATGCCTCCATTTTCCGAATAGCAAAATTGGTCGCAACGCACGCAGCTCATTCATGTGTCATAGGAGGAGCCACACTTCGGCGATAATCCGTGGGGGCAATTCCGGTCGCCTTCCGGAACGCCGTGGCGAACGCGTTAGGAGTTCTGAAGCCTACCGCCAAACCGATTTCCGCCATCGAGCCTGCGCGTTTTGCCAGCAGTACCTTGGCGTGCTCAACACGACGGCTGGTCTGGTACCGATGTGGCGGCATTCCGAGAGATTGCTTGAATACCCGGCAGAAGTGATACGGGCTCAGACGAACGAGCTGCGCCAACGTGCCAATCGGTATCCGCTCATTGAGATGTTCGTGGATATAGGCAGTGACGAGTCGTTGCTGCCACGGTGCAAGGCCACCTCGGAGTTGAGGTTGAATGCTGGGCATCCCACAAGTGAAACGCGCGACTTCATGTATGAGCAGAGTACCGAGACTCCCGAAGGAGATCGGGTCTCCTGCAGAGCTCTCGACGAACGTCTTCAGCTTGAGCGCGGTGTGCCATAGCGTTTCGTCTTCGAATAGTAGGCGTGGAGCGTCCGGTAGGTCGGTGATGCCAGGCTTGGAAAGAGCCTTCAGCTTCTCAGGTTCGAAGTAGAAGTACATGAGCCGCATCTGCGACCCGCGTGGCTCGTGCCAATCATGAAATTCGCGGCCAGCCGGCACGAATGTCAGCTTCCGCTCGAGGTTCCGGATCGCTGATCGCGGCAGACCTTCCACAAATGTCTCTCCGTTGCGGCGCTCTCCCTTCTCGTACATCACGAGCATATGCATTGGAGCCCGAAAATGATGTTGGATTTTGCTTCGGCTGGCGAATCGCACAGATTCGGCCGCCATGCCTTGCCCCGCTACAGTGAGGCGTGTCACAGCCTCGGAAGGAGAGATTTCAACGACAGGATGGATCCCGTCCGCCGCGACGTAACCATCCAATTGGCGAGCTGGATCGAAATTGGACGAGTCATGGTCACGTGCAATGATCGGGGATCGAGTTATCGGAAGCAACACTTGTGATCTTGAAAGTTGTTGCAGATCTTCAGTGCCGTTCAGCGAATCGCGTGGTTTCGATAAATTCTCGCCTAAACGGACTTGCTGGATCTCGGCTCGCAGCGTGGAGGGCGAATGTGGTGGGCGGCCTTCTGCTATCGCTTTTCGGGTTCGCTTGAATTGGAGTGCTGTCAACTGGTCATCATCGGCTAGACGCATGGAGACGAACTCCGGGTCCTATTCAGGATTTCATTCATCCATTCCGTTGTCGCGATCGCGGTGCCCGTGTTGGGGGTAGTAGGCCCCGCGTCAGCGGCAGCTTCCTTCGCCCGAAAGCTGCTACAAGCGATACGAGGTGATCCTGCCCTACGACAGGCAAGTCCTCAATTGCACTCGCGTTTGCACGTCTGACAGGAAGGGCGAAACGGGTTAGACGTTTGGCGGAGCAGGGCTGCGACTTTTGGATATCCCCGTTTCGACTTATTTGTAAACTCAAAGGAAAGCCGCTTGAGGTTCGGGAGCGGCGCGACCGGATCTCGGCGCGCTCGAAATTGCTGCTGACCGCGAACCGGAGCGATGAGCGATTACGTATCCTGTTAGAGGTCGTGATCCAGTCTCATCTTGAATGAGCCCTGCTCATCGTGTGCTTCTTCGGACGGCGTCTATAGATGCCAGTGTAGACCAGGAAGCTCTTTGGTATCGATCAGAAGATCGCCCCACAGGGTGGAGCCTGTCTCAAATTTGCCGGACGCATTTACGCTTTTTCGTAACGGCCCGCGACGTAACGCATCGTAACGCTTGACCGTAACGCACCGCGGCGGCGTGACAGCGTAACGCGATCCCGCTGATCCCGAGGCTGCGACGATTGCCTAGGGGAAGCAGACACAGTTCTGCGCCTGCTGCAAGGCGCGAACTGACTGATCCTGAGAGCATCGCGACCCGCCATCGGGGCTGATCATGCCCGAAGAAGTGGGGATGGTGATGAAGGACCCGTGCTCCAGAGCAAACCAATCTCGGCCGCGCGGTCGCGGTCAACCTGCTTTCGCCGGATAACAGTTAGCTCATTGACGCAAGCGAGAAACTCGCTGATCGCGGCGCGCATTCCAAACTTCGCACAGAGGTCACGATTTTCTTCTGCTATCGCGAGACCAAGTCGGCACGGCTGGTCCGGCGGTGAAGGCTACATACAGACCACGCAGCAATAGCGCGGGAAAAACAATGAGTACGCAAGGCGTGAATGTCTTTCAGCGTTCGTCACGATAGGAGAAGTGGTGCTAGCTTTGGTGACGTTCGGAGGAGTGGTGCTAGCTTTGGTCATTGCAATCTCCTTCACGTGGAAGTCATTAAATAAGCCGCGAACCCAGACGCCAGCTCCTGGTGGGTTGAGCTGCCACGGTTGGCGGAAACCGCCAGCCGTACGGGAGCCGGAACGCATTGACCAGATGCGGCCCGGCGAAATCGCGATCATCCCGAGACGGTCGAGCAACTTCGGCGACCGCGACACCGCAGGCCGTGCGGTGTCGTTGTGCAGCCGGAACGCGACGTAGCTCACGCTCGCCTTGCTGCCGTCACCGATGGCCGCCTCGATCGCCGCGAACACCCAGCGCGCGCTCTGGGGGCAGCGCCGCATAGGCCGGGTTTTCTGATCAATGCGCCATCGTTGCCTTCCTCAGTTGGCTACTGGGCCATCCACACCGCCAGCGCGACCATAATGACCGTCGCGACGAAGACAAGCGCCTGAGCGTTAGACATGCGCCACATCGCGCACCGCCGCCTATTCTGTACGAGCTGGTACAAACGTTACAGCGATATGATTTGCAAATATCTTGACACCGCGCCAACCGGCACTTTGCTCTGTGCCCCAAAGGCCCCGGAAGCGAGGGGGTGCACACAAAGGAAAGGCGGCGCGCGTCCTAAAGGTCAGGTGTCGAAAAAAACGTATCGACTGATGATTCGTTCGTGCTTTACCGTGATTACATCCCGGCCCTTGACGACCGGGTTGCCGTCTTTCCCCGCGAGCGCCCAAGTGTACGTAGACATCTCCCCCGTTGTCTGGATCGGGCCGGTGACGGCGAGCTCCATTTCCGGCATCTGCGCCTGTACCGTTTTAATCGCGAGTTCAATGCCCGCAAAACCAGAAAACCACGCGGCCGGCTCGCCGATGACCACGTCTTCTGCATAGGTTAAAGGGATGCCCGTGATGCGCTCAGCGGCATGTCGAGCGTTCCAGATTTTCAGGTGCCGATCGATAATCTTTGCGACGGGATTGGACATGTCTCACTCACGCTTATGTGCAAGGCGTGATCGCCCTGCGCTCGCATCAACCCATGCTCCCCGGCATGAAGCATCTGACGCCAACCAAAGCGCCGTGCAGATAGTAGGGCCAGACCATCGTGCGACCAGCGCGGTTCGGTCCATCCACGACAGCGTCGTTCGGAACATCAACCCACTCGCCATCAATGCGCGCGCGATAGTGACCGTCTTTCGTTTCCCAATCGGCGTCATCAACGCGCTTCGCATCACTGCCATCGCAGCAGGGCCCCTTGCCACTGGACAAGCTCTCATACCAACTGTTCAACTCAGGGCGTTGATGATCGTGGGCGCGAGCGTGACCGATTGTGGAAACCGACAGCATGACCGTGAATGCTACCAGTGTTGCATGCCAAATGTGATTGTTCATCTCGCGCCCAATGTCGTTCGCTATTCGTCCATTATTCCATTTCCACTGTCGCACTTTATGAGCCTGTGCACCTTTCCAATGCATCCAACCTAAGACGATCGCGATCAGCGGCTCAATTGAACGTAGGTAACCCTGCGGCATCTAAAGGGGTCCCGGATACGATACGAAGGTTTATGCGCTCGCCCTCTAAAGCCACGTATTTTCCCGCGAGCGCCAGAACCGGGCAGGCGACGTCAGCAAGCTCCTTGCGCGTCTCGGCGCTGACAAGCATGCGGTATGCGGCGGCATAGCCTCTTGGGTCGGCGCCGAGCCAGCGGGCTCGAGCTTTGCGTCTGGCGCCGTCGTTCGTCCACAGATGATCCGGAAAAGCTTTCGGGAAGACATCGCTGTCAATCCCCCGCATGCCTTTCTCATCCGCCGTGTCGGCGGTGTCGAGCGCCGCCGCATGCAGCTCCGGGGGGACGCCGAGCGCAAGACTGATCAGGATGAGTTTGGCGGTGTCTTCCCGGCGCATGCGAACCCTGGTGACCCAAATGGCCCGGTCGAGGCCTGTCCGCTAACCAGATCACATGCGCGCTGATATCCAGGATGGCCCGGAGCACTGTGCTCCAAGCAGAGGCCGGATACATTGACGCAAGACCGCATCTACCGGATCGTCGAAATCTTCTTGCACCGCACAGCCGGACCATACATTGGGTCAGGCTTCGAAGTGCCTTCCGGCGCGAGCTTAGTCAGTTTTTCCTGTCATAGTCTCACATTCTCAAATGCGTGATTCTGATGTTTGGAGAATTGCAGCGGCGAAGAACAAGCTCGACTCGCGACAAATTGCGTGCTCCATCCTTGGATTGCGGAGACAGAAGCTTCGCGGGCCCTCTTCCTGCATTGGGCAAAATAGCGATGAGAGAAGGAGGAGGTCTCGCAACGCACAACGTTTAGCTGCATTGCAACAACGGCTCCGCGGCTCCCGCCCGATCGTCTCCCGACACCCGTGATGTTTGCGCTGGTCAATCACCCGAGGTCGGCCTGACGGCGAATCCGAGATTCATCGTTCTCCAACCGTATCCGGTGAGGTGCTAATCTTTTGGAACCTATCCAAACGGCTCTGGTAAAGCCTGACAACGGCAGGAGAGAGCTATCTCGAGAAACAGGTGCAGCTCACTTGGGATCCGATTGCCCTTGCGGCGCAAACTGCAGAACATCGCGAAACAAAGCCAGCTGCTGATGCAGCGCTTTGTGTCACATCAGCCGGACGCGGTTAAGTTCGGCATGGGCGACACGTCGACGCTCGGGTTCGACTTTTTCGAGCTCATGACAAAGATGATGGCCGACCCGGTGGTAGTCGCTCGCGCCCAGATCGACCTATTCTACGACACGCTAGGTATCTGGCAGAAAACTGCGGAACGCATGCTCATGCTACGTGCACGCGAGGCCGGTCCCCCGAAAGACAAACGCTTCAAGCATCCGGACTGGAGCGAGAACGTTATCTTCGACTTTGTGAAGGACAGCTATCTCGTTGCGGCGAAGTCGCTTCTTTCTGCAATCAGCGAAACTAAAGGCATGGATGAGGCCAGCGCTCGTAAGGTCGATTTCTACACGCGCCAATTCATTGATGCTTTGTCGCCTTCCAATTTCGTCGCGACCAATCCGGAGGTCCTCACCGCGACCCTGGAGTCTGGCGGACAAAACCTGCTACGTGGTTTGGAGAACCTTCTCGTCGATCTGGAGCGCGGCGATGGTCCGCTTGCGATTACAATGACCGACATAAAGGCTTTCCGCCTCGGCGAAAACATCGCAACGGCGCCAGGAAAAATCATCTACCAGAACGAGCTTATGCAATTGATCCAATATGCTCCGTCGACAAACGAATGTCGGAGGCGGCCACTGCTCATCGTGCCGCCGTGGATCAATAAGTTCTATGTTTTCGATCTTCAGCCGAAGAACTCTTTCGTCAAATGGGCTGTCGATCAAGGACACACGGTGTTCGTCATCTCCTGGGTGAATCCCGATGAGAGGCTCGCTGAAATGAGCTTTGAAAATTACATGCTCGAGGGACCGTTGGCGGCACTGCACACGATCGAGTCCGCGACCGGAGAGCGTAGCGTCAACGCGATAGGCTATTGCCTCGGCGGAACCCTGCTTGCCTCGACGACGGCTTTTCTGGCCGCGAAGGGCGACGACCGGATTGCAAGCGCCACCTATTTCGTGACGCTCGTCGATTTTACTGAAGTCGGTGATATGGCCGTCTTCATCGACGAGGAACAACTGGCGTCTCTTGAAAGACGGATGCGCGAGCGCGGCTATCTGGAAGCGCAAGATATGGCGACGGCGTTCAATATGCTGCGCGCGAATGACCTGATCTGGTCTTTCGTTGTCAACAATTACCTGCTCGGCAAAGAGCAAATGCCCTTTGATCTTTTGTTTTGGAATTCCGATTCGACGCGCATGCCGGCGGCGATGCATTCGTTCTATTTGCGCAAGATGTATCAGCGAAATCTGCTGACAAAACCCGGCGGCATCACGTTGGCGGATACGCCGATCGATCTGTCGAAAGTCAGAACCCCGGCCTTCATTTTGGCCACGCGCGAAGTCCACATTGCGCCGTGGAAGTCGACCTATGCGGCGACATGCTTGTATTCCGGGCCGGTCAAAGTCGTTCTATCCGCTGCGGGCCATATGGCTGGCGTGATCAGCCCGCCAAGCAGCAAATATGGCCACTGGGCGAACGACAACGTGCCGCCCAGTCCGGACGAGTGGCTCGCCGGCGCTACGCCTCATCAAGGGTCCTGGTGGCCGCTTTGGGACGAATGGGTAACGCAATTTGATGCAGGCCGGGTTCCTGCCCGCGAACCGGGCGGCGGCAAGTTACCGGCTATCGAAAACGCGCCGGGCTCGTACGTACGCGTGAGATCAATGGCCTCGTAAGTTGCGGGGAAGCGATGGTACGACCGCGACTGCACGCAAATCAAATGTTACGGAACGGTGATGTCCGCTCTAACCCTCAGCAGCGGCCATCCTTTTCTGAGCGGTCCGGCTTCGTTTCGGGCCAATCGCGCCGCTCTGACCTGCCGCCCGCGACTTCCGTCTACCCTGATAACCGGACAACCGCCGAGCTGCCTGCGATGTCTCGGTTGGGGCCAGAAGCTGACGTCTCCGGCACTCAGCTCTTTCTGCCTAATAAGGAGCGCAATGGTTTTCGGTTTCGATGACTATCCGCTCGCCGCAAACAGATCCCACTTCCCGGGCAGTCCTTTGAGTTCGTAAGAACCGCGTTCGGCGAATTTCAACCCGGCTCCGGCGACGAGGTCGGTGACGACGCGCGAAACCAAAACGTCATCGGAGACGCATTGCGACATCACGCGCGCGGCCGCGTGTACGGCGATGCCAGCAATGTCATTGCCTCTAGTCTCAATCTCCCCCGGTGTGCAGGCCGGCGCGAACGGAGAGTCCGATCTGTTTCGCCGCCGAGCCAAAGGCGAGCGCGCAGCGCACCGCTCGTCCAGGACCGTAGAAGGTTGCTAGAATGCCATCGCCAGTGCTCTTCACCAGATTGCCGCGGTGCTTACCGACCATGTCTCTTGCAATCTGATCGTGATTGTCGAGCAGCCGAAGCCAGCGCTCGTCGCCCATCGCAGTGGCGCTGCGCGTGGAGTCAACGATATCGGTGAATAGCACGGTCGACAGCACGCGCTCAAACTCAACCGCGCCATGATCGCGGCGACCGGTGACGAACTCCTCGATATCTCCGGGCACGGTCTCGTTGTTGGCGGTCCAGACCGCGTGGTCGCCAATTGGATATTCAATGTATTTGACGCCCGAGATCGCGGCTGCGAGCTTTCGGCCGAGATCGACCGGCACTTGGAGATCGGCTTTGCTGTGCAAGACGAGGGCCGGCACCTGCAACGTCGGCAGGATCGCGGTCACGTCGATCTGGCGGTTGAGTCGTAAGAGTGTTCGCAGTGCACCGGGACTACTCGCCAACCGCTCCCACTTAGCATATTGCGCGATCACGGCTGGATCGACCGCCTCGCTCGGAGCGATAGTTTTGGCCAGTTCGCCGGTACCCCACAGCCTCAGGATCTGCTCGAAACGTGCCTCCCATGCCTCATCCGAGAGACGGTCCGCGGATCGGCTGAAACAGCCGGCTAGAATGAGGTGCGACACGCGCTCAGGGTATGTCGCGGCGAACAGCACACTCATGCAACCACCTTCGGAGAAACCGACCAGCGCCGCGTGCTTGGAGCTGATGGTATCCATGACGGCACGGACATCGTCCATACGCACCTCGAGCGACGGCGCACCCGACATCCGGTCCGACATCCCTTGTCCGCGCTTGTCGAAGGTCACGACCCGGGCGAAGCCCGCGAGCCGCCGCAGAAAAGCGGTGTATCCTGGGAGTTCGTGCTGGAATTCGATATGTGAGATGAAGCCGGGAACCAAAATCAGGTCGATTGGCCCGTCGCCCATCACCTGATAGGCGATGCTAACGTCGCCGCTCTGGGCATATCTCGTCTCGGGCAGTTTGAAGTCAGTCATCGAGCGAAACCTCGGGGCCTACTCCATTGTTGCCGCCCGAATAGCCGAGATCAACCCCGTAGCTTCTGCCACTCCGGTTTTACGTCTAAAGACCTCAGCCGTAGTCCCGCACATTTCCGCCTTGGGTCAAACTGCGACTTCACGGCATCACCCGACGACCTCCGCCTTACCCCGATAACCGGCACTCCACACGACGGTCGGAAGGACGGTTGCGGGCCAAAATCCGAAATCAGCACCAACGGCGAGCCGGTAGACGCGCCGTGCTTCTTCTGGGGCGCGCGGACGATTCGATTTGTCGCTTGGCGGCGCCGACCTCGCGAACGTACTGGGTGAACAACAGCGTCACCCGTCTGATGGACCGATGTCGCTCGGTAGCTGCCGAGCGAGGTGCGACGTTCCCATCACTCGCAAAGGTGGTCGATCCTAAACCTCGGTATACGCGTCTCAGACAAATGTACGCACGGATCAACCCTCTCGTCCAATTGTCCAGTCCATCTCTCTATGATTACGCTCTGAGCGTGACTTGGGTAACCGAATGACAAAGCTGACTTGCAACTGCCATGCGGGAAATCACCAAAAATTCGAGCGACGAGTGATGGGCTGGATGTTCGAGAACGTGGGACGTTTGATTGCTTGGCTGCAGAAGCCGGCCAACCACTGTGAGCCGCTCACCTCGAAGGATTCGGCGGCCTTACGCGACACTCTTCGCCCCGGTGACGTTTTGCTGGTCGAAGGCAAAGGTCGTATTTCCGGCGGCATCAAATATCTCACTCAATCGACCTGGTCGCATTCGGCGTTGTACGTCGGGCCGATAGCGGGCGCCGCAACCGAGGGCGAGCCCCACGTCCTGGTCGAAGCCAATCTCGACGAAGGTGTCGTGTCGGCGCCCCTGTCGAAATATCTGCATTGTCAAACCCGCATCTGCCGGCCGGTTGGCCTGAGCGAAGCCGACCGCGAAAAGGTTTGCCGCTACGCCTCTGAACGCATTGGCCTCGGCTACGATTTCAGGAACGTCATCGACCTGATGCGCTATCTATTCCCATGGCCGGTGGCGCCGCGTTGGCGTCGCCGACCGATCGCACTCGGCTCCGGCGATGCGAGCCGCATCATCTGTTCGTCGCTGATTGCGCAAGCATTCGACGCCGTGCGTTATCCGATCCTGCCCAAGATCACGCGCATCGAAAGCCAGACGGCGCGGCGCGAAATCGCCGAGACCCGTCACTCGTCACTCTACGCGCCGCGCGACTTCGATATTTCGCCCTACTTCATGGTGGTGAAGCCCACGCTCGCGTTCGGCTTCAACTATAGAGACATGCAGTGGGCCGATCTTCTCCAGGTTCACACCACACAAGCCACGCTCGCTCCAGAGATAGAAGGCGCGATCGCGACGGGCGGCCTAGCCAAAATTTCCGCTAAGGCACTAAGTTGCGCAATGCTCACGGATGATTGACATGTCGAACCCACGTCTACGACTGATCCATTGCTCAAGCGGTATCCGGCCGGGAGCAAAGTACCGGCGGCACGGCCGCAGCTTCCGACCTCTGGTTATTGATCGGGCGGCGCGAGCGAAACCAGCGCCGAGCGAAAGCTCGTGGGAAGCTGCGCTTAACCCGGTCAGTCTTGGTTTCTTAATTTCCATTGCCTTCTTGCAGGTGAGCATGACAGTTCTTGATGCCTGGACTCATCCTGAAAACGACCTGCCAGATTGACATGGTGCACCCGAGCCATCTATGGCGGCCGGGTGGGTCACCGAAACTCCGCCTCCTGTATCATTCGCATCGACCGTGCTGCTCTAGACCGCTAGTGAACCGGTTTCCGGGACGGCAGGGTCAATGTCCGTTCCGGGTCTTGGCTGGTGAAAACGCTCAGCACTTGATGCGCCATAGAACAAGTTATTCGTCCAAGAGCCTCTTAGCGCTCCAACTCGCAACGGCACTGAACTTAAAGAACGAGCTGAAGAATGCAATTCTCGTCGCGTTTCGATATTTCGCGTTTTTGCACAGCCAGGGTCAAAAGCGGCATTTGACTTCGCGCTGAGCGGCGTCTCGTCTACCCCGGTGAGTTGACGTGGCGATCTTCAATCCGGATTTCGGCCATGGGCCACAAGCGGATGTCGTCGCCTAATCGATCATTGGTGGATGCGGGGATGAGCAACCCACGACCGTAGCCGACGAGGATGCGCCCTGTGGTAAAGCCCCGATTCGTTTCAGACGATGGATCTACTGTCAGCATCACTGACGTGCCTCAGCAACAAAAAGGTTCGTCGAGGAAATTCATGGCCGACCACAAGAAGTCGGCTTAACCTTCCTGATCGCTCCGGTCGGAATTCGATACTGACCTAGAGCACCATTATGATCAAAACGCCAATCGCTACCGCTGCTGCGGCCGCAGTAGAACTTTGGTTGCGCAACCGGAACGTTGGAAATTGGAGGTGACCCCCAATGACAACAGAGATGCGGAAGACCGGTATCGACGTCGTTGGCGACATGGTGGCCTGGGGTGCCCACTTTTGCCTCTTCTATGACACGAGAGAGGATCTCCTCGACACGTTGATCGAATACTTCAAGTCGGGTTTGGGAAGGGAGGAGTACTGCCTGTGGGTTGTTGCCGCGCCTTTGACGATCGAAGAAGCGACAGCTGCGTTGAAAGCCGCGGTGCCTGACCTTGATCGACACCTGGCGGACTCCAGGATGGAAATTGGGTCGGCCCGCGATTGGTTTCTCCAGGGCGGCACGTTTGATGGCAAGAGAGTGACAGACGCTTTGTATGAGAAATTCGCTCGCGTATCGGGCAGAGGGTACGCCGGCATGAGAGCGACCGCGGATACCACCTGGGTCGCAAAGAAGGACTTCTGGAGACACTTTTGCGACTATGAAGATGGTCTCAACGAGGTTATCGGCAATCAGAGCCTTGCCCTGCTGTGCACGTACCCGCTTGCGACGTGCGGAGCTCATGAAATCCTGGACGTGGTGCGTACACACCAGTTTGTCCTCGCAAGGCGACACGGGAATTGGGACATTGTCGAAACCGCCGCGCTCAAGCGAGCCAAGGCCGAAATCAAGGGGCTCAATGAGGAACTCGAACAACGTGTCGTAGAACGGACCAACCAGCTGATGCTGGCGTCGGAAGCATTGCGCGAGGCGCAGACGCAGCTGGCGCACGTCAATCGCGTCACGACGATGGGAGAGCTGTCGGCCTCGATTGCCCATGAAGTCATGCAGCCAATCGCGGCGACAGTTACCAATGCCCAAGCTGGCTTGCGCTGGCTAAACGCCCAGCCGCCAAATCTGGAGCGGGCCCGGCAGGCGCTCGGCAACACCGTCAAGGCAGGCAACCGAGCCACCGACGTCATAGGCCGGATCCGTGCCCTAATCAAGAAGGCGCCCCCACGGAAGGATGCCTTGGAGATCAACGGAGCAATCCTTGAGGTCATTGCCCTGACCCGTGGCGAACTTGTGAAGAACGGCGTCTCGGTGCAGACACAGCTCGCGGAGGGCTTACCGCTCATTCAAGGAGATCGAGTCCAACTGCAACAAGTGATCCTCAACTTGATCATCAACGCCGTCGAAGCGATGAGTGAGGTCGGTGAAGGGGCGCGAGAGTTGCTAATCAGCACCGGAAAAGATGCATCGGGCGGGGTGCTCGTCGCCGTGCGGGATTCGGGCCCGGGACTGAACCCGGAGAGTTTTGACCGCCTGTTCGACGCATTCTACACCACCAAGCCCGGTGGCATGGGCATGGGACTAGCGATCTGCCGATCGATCGTGGAAGCTCATGGGGGACGAATATCGGCCTCTGCTACTGCCGCCCCGGGTACAGTCGTTCAATGTATCCTGCCTGTAGGGTGAGAGTGTAAAGGCAAAATTGGACTCGTCCTCGCAACCCCGACGTCGTGAACGGTAGCCTGCCGTTCCGGAAGGAGTTCTTGGGGCCTGAAGTCCGGAATGGTGTCGCGCGGCGATCTGGATGGAAGAGCGCGTCAATCAAGGTGAGAGAGTTTCGCCGGGCTCGTGACGTAGGGAGGGCGTAGCCCGACCGGAGTTACGAGCCCGGCGTCGGCGCGATCCGCGAGGGACCGCGCCGACTGGTGATCGCGGCCGGCAGGTTATGCAAGTGGTTCTTCCGCCAAGAGGAATCACTCGCTTGCCCGGCCGACACATCACAGATCACCAGATGAGGCTATACATGAAGTACCGTCAGACCGATAGTCCGCCAGTGGCGGCGGCCAAGGCGTCATTCAGCGCGTCGACCGCTTATCGGATCGAGAGAGATCCCCGACTTCCATCGCAAAAGAAGGCTCCCCGCAGCCGGCGACGACCTATGTGTACCGAAAACCTTATCCGGGTTGATGACGTAATGGAATCGCCTAAGCTGGCGGAATGATCGGGCTGCTCTGTTTCGTACTGGCCGTCTTGGCTTCGCCCTCAAGTCGAAGAGCCGACTTGAAGCAGAGAATGCGGCGCTCAGACATCAGTTGATTGTCTTGAAGCGTAAGCTGTCGTGTCCGGCTCACCAACGATGATCGCTGGTTCTTCATTCAGCTGTATCGCTGGTATCCATCGATCTTGCAGGTCCTCACGATCATCCGGCCCGAGACGGTCGTGCGTTGGCACTGGGCCGGCTTTCGCGGCTATTGGCGTTGGAAGTCGCGCCCGATCGGCCGCCGATCGACACGAGGCTGCGCGCGTTGATCCGGCGGATCAGCGTCGAAAATCCGCTTTGGGGCGCGCCACGCATCCACGGCGAACTGCTCAAGCTCGGGTTCGAGGTCGCGCAGTCCAGCGTCGCCAAGTACATGGTGAAGCGACGCGGGCCACCCAGCCAGGGATGGCGCACCTTCTTGCGTAATCACGCGCCGGACATTGCCGCCATGGACTTGTTCGTTGTTCCCACCGTCGGTTTCGATCTGCTCTATGCTTTTGTGATCGTCCGGCTCGACCGCAGCGACCTCGTCTGGATCAACGTCACAGCAAATCCGACGGCGGAATGGGTTGCACGTCAAATCAGGAGGCATTTCCTTGGGATGAGGCTCCGCACTACCTCATCCGCGATCGCGACCGGATCTATGGCAGCGTCGTCACGCGCCGATTGCGCGCCATGGGTATCCGGGACAAGCCTACCGCACCAGCCTCGCCTTGGCAGAATGGGTTTGCCGAACGGCTGATCGGATCGATCCGGCGTGAGTGTTTGGACCACGTCATTGTTTTGGGCGAGGCGCATCTGCGTCGGGTCCTGCAATCCTACGCCGACTATTACAATAACGTCAGAACGCATCGATCCTTGGATAAGGACGCGCCGATTTCTCGCCCGGTTCAGCGAACCGGTGCGATCAGCTCACGCGCCATCCTGGGCGGACTTCATCACCACTACGCCCGAGCTTAAGTTTTCGGTACACACAGGCGTGCAAATCAGGTTGCGATTGCCCACGATTGGAATCGTTACCCGCGCTCGCCTGTATCGTGCCATGCTCGCCATGCGTGGACGCGTCGGTTGCGGTTGCCGCTCTGAAACCGCTATGATCGATTAGAGCGTTGATGGACCCTCATCCTCCGCGAGGATAGTTATCTTTGCCGTTGCCGTTGGCGCTAACTTGCCCCGCGTCTGCATCGGAAAATCTGAAATTCATCGCCGCGTCTGTCGACGGTATCGCCTGGGGTAGTCCCGAAGGCAAATGGCCGATCGTACATTCCGGGATCTAGCAGGGCCAAGTTGTCGGAACCACCCAGGTTCGCATCGGCGCTGCTAGGGATATTGAGGGGTTGCTAGTTCCTCGGTGCCGATTGCGGTAGCTGATGCGAAGACATCAGGTAAGCTATCACGAAGATCGAACGCTTGCGCAGGTGATAGGCTATGCGTACGTTCGATTGGCAGAAGCGGGTTTCTGATTCGGAGCTTGACGCGGCGAGAAAGCTCGCGCGAGCGTTTCGAAATCCTCCGGCGGAAGAGGGCGGCCAAACAAATAGCCTTGGTAATTGAGCCGCCCATACCGCGCTAAGAAGGTATATTGCTCTTCCGTTTCCACGCCCTCGGCGATGACGGAAAGACCAAGACTTCTGCTAAGTGCGATGATCATCTTGGCTATCGCGGCACTATTAGGATCGACTACGACATCCTTGACAAAGCTGCGATCAATCTTGAGCTGATCGATAGGAAGACGCTTTAGGTATGAGAGGGAGGAATAGCCAGTTCCGAAATCATCGAGGCTAAAGCTGATACCGATTGCTTTCAACTTATCCATCTTGGCTATTACGTCGTCGACATTGCTGACTAGTGTGCTTTCGGTAAGTTCAATTTTTAGGCGACGAGGATTGGCGCCGGTTTGCTCGATGATCGTACGAACTTGTTCGACGAAGTTCTTCTGGCGCAGCTGCAGTGCGCTGACATTTATCGCAACACTTAAATGCTCGGTTGCGGGATCTGACGACCAACTAGCTAGCTGCCGGCAAGCGATTTTGAGCATCAAAGCGCCGAGCGGCAGGATAAGACCTGCGCTCTCCGCCGCCGGAATGAATTCGCTTGGAGAAACCATGCCTTTCTGCGTATGTGGCCAGCGTGCCAGCGCCTCCGCGCCCAATAGCCTTCCTCCATGATCGACCTGCGGCTGATAATGCAGCAGAAACGCTTCCCTTTTGAGATCTTCTCGCAGATCTGTCTCAAGGGCAGCTCGCGCCGAAATCATGGTCTGCATAACGGGGTCAAAGAACCGGAGACCATTCCGGCCAGCGGTTTTTGCGTCATACATCGCTAAATCTGCCCTTTTTAGCAGTTCGTCGACATTGTTATCCTTGGGAGAAAATAGAGTCACACCGATGCTGGGCGTGCATGGATATTCATATGCGTGAAGGCGAAAGGCATCAGTGAAGGCGGCAACAATCTTTTCTCCGATTGCCTCTGCTTGCAAAGCAGCGGTTTTTGCCTTTTGGGTACCGAGATTGGCAAGAAGAACCACAAATTCATCGCCGCCGAAGCGGGCAACTGTATCTTCTGCCCTTACACATCGAGCGATGCGCTGAGCCGCCTCTTTCAGCAGGAGATCGCCCATGTCATGGCCGAGCGAGTCGTTCAGAGTCTTAAAATTATCGAGGTCAATGAAGAGCACAGCGCCGTAGGATTTATGACGCGTATTGGCATTGAGCGCCTGACGCACCCGGTCGATCAATAAGACACGGTTCGGCAAGCCTGTAAGTTGATCGAAAAAAGCTAATTCCCGGATCTTTTCCTCAGCGTGCTTGAGTTTGGAAATGTCATAGTAAGAGCCAATGTAATTGGTAACTTCCCCGGCCTCGTTTTTCACGGCGGATATCGTCAGCCAGCGCGCGCAATGTTCTCCGCTCTTCGTCCTGATGCTCATATCGCCCTGCCAGCCACCGGTACTCTGAAGGGAGTTCCACAAGCTCTGGTAAAACCCAGGCGCGCGACGATGCGACCGGAATAGGCGCGCCGTTTGTCCAACCAACTCTTCCATCGCATAACCAGTCAAGGCGACGAAAGCGCGGTTGGCACTCAAGATCGCGCCTTTGGTATCGGTGACGATCATTCCCTCTTGAGCATTGAAGGCGGCAGCGGCGATGCGCAATTCAGCATTTGACTTGTCAAGCGCATCGCTTTGCCGTTGCAGGTCGATCTCAATAGCTTCGCGACGTTTGATCTCTTGCGAAAGTGCAAGGTTATGTTCGGCCAACTCGGCTCTGTGACGATCGGATTCGACGAACTTGATTTGCAGCCGCACTGAATTCTGACGCATTCGTTCGAAGCCGATGGCCAACACGAACAGCGCGATAGCGAGGAGACCCAGACAAAACACAGAGGTCGGCGAAAGCGTAGTGCCGTAAAGTTCTTCCTCGCTCGCCAGACGCAGGACGGAAAGCCGTGTGCCCGGAACCGGCGAGCGTAGCGCAAGATATCCCTTCAGCTCGGGAGCCGGGACAACTGATAGGGCCTGAATGCGGCCAGCCGGCAGAGCGGCAAGCGCGGGGCCGCTGGCAGCAACAGGCGAGTGTCCCCGCTCGATCGGGAACAACACCTCGCCGTCATCGGCCAACAGGAATTCATGGGGCTGTCCGAGGTCGTTGCTGGGTACCAATGATGCAAGCAGATTGAGATCGCTTATACTCTGCACCGTTCCCCGTACCCCGCCCTTCTGCAACACCGGCGCGCTGGCTACGAGCAGGCGGCGCTTCTCGTCGATCTGAATGTTCGGCTCGACTAGGTGCCCAATTGGCGAGAGCGTTGGCACGCCGGATGCGCCGACATCAGCTTGCGGCACGCCGTCGTTGTCGAAGAAAGTCAGGCGCAAATAGGAGGGCTGGCCCCGATATTTATCTTCATCCAAGGTGACCTGCAAACGACCTTCGATTGCAGCCAAATTAGCAAAGAGTCCATACTTGACGGACATTCCGAGATCGAGGTTGCTGAAATAGTTGGAGATGTCCTCACTGGCGGCGAGCCGCGCGACGGCCTGCCGGCGCTCGATCAAAAACTCGCCAATCTCGCTGGTGCGCGCTTCACCGATTGATAGAAAACGCGCATCGGCGTTTTGACGCAATTCCACTTGCGATGTGTAGAGATTGACAATCAGAAATAGCATGGGCAGCAGAAAGGCTGCGGCTGCTATCAATGGCCACCGCGGAGCCAGGTATCGATTAAAATTGGCCAGCCAAGGCTGCATCAATTCGTCTTTGTATAGAATTCCGGAAAGAAGCGGCGGATGCCAGGATAGTATTTGTTCACGAGCCGGTCATAGGCGCCGGAAACTTTGAGGTCTCTCAAATAGGCATTGAATTCGTCGCGCAAAGCCGGCGCATCTTTTGGAAAGGCAGTTGCCAACAGCTGCGGGCCGGAGATCGGCCCTAGAATCTTGATCCTGCCAGCCCATTTTCGCAAATCGAGAATGGCGTCCGGCACGTCAAGCAGCGTCAGCTCAGCTTCCCTGTTGAGCATAGCCGGCACCATCTCGTTGAGGTTCGAACTCTTATTGTAGGCCTTCAGGTCGATACCGACATTGACCAGGTCGTAATTGGCTGGGTCCAAGCAGGTGCGCTCCATGACGAGCACGCTCCTGGAACCGATGGCTTTGCGCGTCTCAGCGATATCTGCCTCGAGATCGGCGCTACCCTCGATTGGCTTTAGATCAGACTCGGCTGGCGCCACTAACAAAACCTGGGAGGGAAGGGTCGGTTCGGAATATAGGAGAACGGCCTCTCGCCATGGCAGTATGGTGAAACCGCTCGAAATCACGTCCCCCTTGATGGGATAGTCGCCTGTCAGCGCCACCTGGCCATTTTTGCGCACCGCATCTTTGCCGAGCAGATCGCGGATCACCGAATAAAAATCTGAGTAGACAAGCTTGTAAGATACGCCGATCCGTTTAGCGAAGCCCTGCATCAATTCCACGTCGAAACCGTCACCAGCGCCGGTAACGAAATTAGCGTAGCGGATACCGATATGGCGAATTTCGCCGCGCTTCTTGATCTCCGCGAGATCAGCTGCCCAGCTAGAGGCCACAAACAAACAAGCCATTGCGCCGCTGAGCGGCCCAAGCACGAAACGCTTCGAGAACATGAAGGTGCACTTTGCTTTTACAGCGATAAAAATGCACCGTAAAAGTCCGGCATTAAGAAAAGATAGCGAAAAACAGTTAAGTGCAATCCAATTTGGCCACCAAAAGCTGGCTTGGCGGCGATGGATTACGGGCTCGTCGCTGGCTGTAGTGGAAGCGAATCCCTCAGGTTCTTGAGTTCGTTCAGCACCGACCTCCAAGGACCGATCGCGCTCAATAACGTACTTAAGGTTAATATGACGACGTATCCTGAAAATTCGTGCCAATGAGGAGTTACGCGAGACAAGTATTGGTGCCCTTGCTGTCCTATCTGCGCATAAAGCAGCACGAGCGGCGCACTGCCTAACACACTCGTTGTCAGGTATTGGAGGGGTGAGACACGAAAGACTGCAGCAAAGAAGTTCGCCAACGGCGCTGGCACGAGGGGCGAGAGGCGCAATCCGAGCAAAGTCAGCCAAATCTTGACAGCGGAATAGTGATCCAAGCGAGCGCTGAGGCGTTGCTGAATCTGTTTCCGGTAAAACAAGAACGCGCTCAAGCCACCAAAGGTACTGCCGAGCAACACCGTTGCACCTCCGGCGAATCCGTTCATGTAAAAGCCTGCCGCCAGATAAACCATGGGCATGGAAGGAAACGCCAGAAAGGCAAGCGCGGCTGATGCAAGCAGAAACGTCAAAGCTGTCAGGAGTGGATTCGCTTCCACCATTGTCGACAAGCCTGGGAACAGCTGCGAGGCTCCCTCTCTCGACATGGGTGACGCAAAATACGCCAACGACAGAAGGAGAACAGCCGACAAATAGAAGATTACCGCTTTGTGACTACGCATAACACTAGCCTAAACCGGATAAGAGAGGCGGCGTATATTCAAAGCTGTTGTAGGTGTTCCAGAACAAGACCTTCTTGTTATTCAGTGTCCCAGTTCGAGACAAGGCGAGCAGCGACCGCCAAGCCTTCAACGTAAATACCGGATCGAGATTGAGCCCTGCCTCCTTCAATTCCTCCGCCCACGAGGTATCGACGCTTTCGACCAAACCGTAGCCAGGACCCCAGCTGTTAGAATCCGGGACAAAAATTTCCTCCCGCACACGACGAAGAGTGTTGGGCGAAATGCCTGGAAAGCGGATCTTTTGCAGCCAAGCCGCCGTGCTGCGGGCGAGCTGGGTGACGTTTCCCTCCACAAAGGGCAGAGAGGGCTGCCGATTGACCAACCATCGCGTCAAATAAGGTCTGTCCTGATCGGCCACCCCTACCACCTTGGTTTGCCATCCCATCAGGTGGACGCCGAAGAGCAGGCCGAGCACAGTCGAACCGCTGCCCATGGGAACAAAGATCACATCGGGCGGCGTTTCCCATGCCTGAGCGGCGTCGAGCCACTGCGCCAGCTCGGCGACCGCATTCATATGCCCCAACACGCTTAATTCGTTCGAACCGCCTGGCGGAACAACGGAATCCGTGTCCGGATGCAGCCAGTGCCTTGCAAATTCGTAAGCCGCCTCGCCCACCAATTCGACGTCATTCTTGGTTATGGCAACGCGCTGAACAAGGCTCTGCAAAATGGCCAGCCTCGCCATGTCCGTGGCGGCTCCCGGTACCTCAAAAAGCACCAAATCAAGGGCGCAGTTCAGCGGCTCTCCGTCGCCGGTCAAATCAGCCATGCGGTTGGCGAGAGCAAATTGCAACGCGTGATTGCTGGAAACCGCACCGATGGTCCCAAGGTGCTGAGAGCCGGACCACTTCAAGTTTGGCAACAGAAATTCGTACTTGCGGGCCTTGTTACCAAAAACGGGATAGTGCGCACTGCTCTCATTTACCACCAAGAGTTCAGCGCAATCGATTTGTCGCGTCACCGACGGTGGCAACTGTAAGAGGTGGTTTTCCCGCGCAAATATGGGGGTCCAGGGAATGATAGCGCGGGCCTCGGCATCCTTCAGGAAAATGGAATTGCCCGGATCGCCTAGGCGCTTGTATCCGGCGAAAGAGTCTTTACGGGCGCGCGTGTTGATGATGAGAGGCCCCTCTTCGGCGTCGGGATCTACCAAGGAGGGAAACAGCTTGGCCAAAGCCAAAAATTGCGAGTTCAATACCGCAGGCGGCGGCGCCAAACCTGAAACATCGGCCATATGGGGAAGCGGCAACAACGGACGCCCGCTTTGAGCCGCGCCGACCGCGCCCAACGCCGCTCCGCCCAAAATGATTCCTTGCACAAAGTTTCGGCGAGAGAGGTACATCGCGAACTGTCACATGGCACCTAAGAGTTGTAGATTAACCTTTTTTTAACGATATTCCAGTCGGGTGCTGGCTTCGGCGAGGAATAATTTAAGTTTTGCTTAACCAAGACTCGTCTAAAGCACGCCAGGATTTCCGATCGGGCCTGACCTTGCCTTTGCCAAATAAGCTTCGAGAGAATTGCGATCGGAGCGGCGTCAGATAGCCAAGATCGAGGTTTAGCGCGGGCCGACCATCTGGCCGAGACGAGCCGCACATTTCGCTCCAAACAAGGCGCGGCTGCTACGCTCCAGCCTATACGAATCGAGCAACGGCATGGCGGGCGAAAGGCGAAATCGGTCAAGCAGATGCAGATCAGGCCGAAGCGTCCCCACTGGCCACTGAAAATAAAAATGATGCTGTCGGACAGCTCCGGCATTTGGCACGCCGGAAAGCGGAATGTCCGCGTCGGGCTTAGAAGCAGTGCGGTGAGTCAATCTAGAGATGCTTTCCCTCCAGCCACAGAAGCAGCAGGTAGAAATCTCAACTCCGAAAATAGATGTTATGGCAGAAGTCGACCAGTGACGAAGCAAAATGTGGTTAGGCAAGCACGTCGATCACGCGAGCAGCGTTGCTCTCGTCAATGAAATCATCGAGGCATGCGGGCAATAACGGCCATTGCCCACGATCCGCTTCTTCGAAGGGCCTCATCAATTCCCCACCCAGAATTACGGGAGAGGCATAACAGCCGCACAGCGTTTTCACATAGCCAGGGCCAGGCCAGACTCGGAATTGGTGGCTGCAAAGGTTTTGTCCGGTTGTCCTCCAGAGGCCGAAATACTGTCCTGATAAGTTTGGCGCTCATCGCCGCATCGTTTGTCTGGGGCGTGATTATGCAAAAAGGTCTGCCAACCCTGGCTGGGCGGTCCTCGCCGCTTGACCATGTACTTGGCAATGCTTGATTGCGCGATCTCGAACCCAAGCTTGAGCAGTTCGCCATGAACATGCGGTGCTTCCCACAGCGGATTCCCTCCCGCGAAACTACGGAGCCGCGCGAGCGCTCTCGACGCGGCCCGAGGTCGGACAGGGCTACCGCGTTCTGCTCGGCGGTGACGAAGCGGGCGATCTTGTTGCTCGCATTCGTTGTCCATGAAGTCGGCTGGCACGATGTCTGCTTCGCATGACTTGATGATGCCGGCTCGGCCTGAGTCGTTCAGGCTTTGCAGATCGGCGACATTCAGGCGCGCTCACCGGCAATGTCATCCTTCCCGGAATCGCCCCTTCGAACTACATTTCTTATTCCCACCAACCGCGGGTGTTCACGCCAGCCGCGTCAGCGAGCGCTTCCAGCTCTGCAATGTCGTCGCCGGAGAGCCTTGTGGTTGGCCCGGACGAGCCCATAGATATAGCTAGGCCTGGTGACGCCGATGTGCCCTTCGCGATAGCCCAAGCCGTCGCGACATCGGGAACTGCTGCACCCTGCTTCTGGCCTATCGAGGCGAGCTTGTCCGTCAGGGCCTTCAGCTGAGGCAGCATGCCATTGTAAGCCTGCGCCCTGTTGGTGCCTTCCGGTAGCGGGTTGTCGGGGCTGTACTTGCCGCTCAGCGCGCCCTGTTCGAACACCATGTAGGCGAAGAATGGAATGCCCTGGTTGCGGCAGTTGTGTGTACCGAAAACCTCATCCGAGTTGATGATGTAATGGAATCGCCTAAGCTGGCGGAATGATCGGGCTGCTTTG